>JAPYQK010000132.1 GCA_029941275.1 Longimicrobiales bacterium
ATTTGGAATCCACGGCCCCGCCCTCGGTTGAATCGACCGTGGCACGCCCGGCCGAACCACCGGTATCGCCCGTACTGGAACCCGTGGTCGCACCCTCCGTCACACCCGCACTCCGACAGCGCGCCGAAAAGTCGCGGTCCGACTTCAGTGGCTGACCCCACCATGACCGTGGGTTCCTGGACGCTCGGCTTTCTGCGGCCGTATCGCCGGCAGGCCATGGCGATCCTCGCGCTGTCGATCCTCGAGATCGGCCTCGCGCTGCTGGCGCCCTGGGCGCTCAAAGTGATCGTGGACTACGTGCTTGGCGGACTCCCGCTCCCGCCGGCGCTTGCGGCAATCACCCCCTTGGCGATCGCGGGTAGCGCTGTGGCCTTCCTCATCGTCGTCGTCCTCCTGGGTCTCCTCGTCCAGCTCGCCAACGAGGTGGTCCGCATGATCCACACCCAGATGCAGGTGAAAGTCGCCCAACGCATCGTCTACGAACTTCGTGCCAAGCTACTGGCGCACCTCCAGGCACTTCCGTTGCGTCACCACGTGCTGACCCCCACGGCGGACTCGGTCTACCGGCTCGATGCCGACGCGCACTGCGTCGACGACTTGATCATCGGCGGCGTGTTTCCGATTACGCTGGCGACGCTCAACCTGGGGTTCATGTTCATCCTCCTCGCCAATATGGATCTGACCCTCGCCCTGCTCTCGCTCGTAGTGGCGCCCTTTCTTTATGTCAGTCTCCGCTTCTACTCGCGCACCATGCTCGAACGGGCCGAGCGGGTAAAAGCGCTGGAGTCGACGCTGATCGAGCGCGGCTTCGAGATTCTGTCCTCGGTGGCCGCAGTAAAGAGCTTCACGCGGGAACGTCACGAGTTAGCGCGTTTCTCGAGCGTCGGCGACGACACCATGGCCGCCCGCCTCACACTGACGTGGCAGGAATCACTCTTTTCGGTCGCCGTGACCACGATCACGCTCGCCGGTACAGCTTTGATCCTCATCGTCGGCGGACTCCTTGTGCTGGACGGCACACTGACGCTCGGAAGCTTGCTGGTGGTCATTTCCTATCTTGCCATGGTCTACGACCCGATCTCGGCGATCGCACACTCGACCGGCTCACTGCAGCAGGCCGTCGCGAGCGCCGGCCGCGTCCGCGCCATCTTCGCACTCACCCCTGAGGTTCTCGACGCCCCCGATGGGATCGACGCGTCCGGTATCGACGGGCACATACGCTTCGAAGAGGTGAGCTTCACGTATGGCGATCCAAGAGCACAGATAGGGAATATCGGATCCGAAGAGGGCCCATCCCATGAGGGGCCGTCCGAAAAGGGCCCCTTCGACGGCGACGGCTCCGACCGGCACGTACTCGACTCGATCAGCTTCGAGGCAAGACCTGGAGAATTGGTGGCCCTGGTCGGGCTTACAGGCGCCGGCAAGACGACGATCGCCAGCTTGGTCCCGAGATTCTACGAGGCGACCGACGGGCGAGTACTCATCGATGACGTCGATGTGGCCCGGTACTCCCTGAGCTCACTGCGAGAACAGATCGCGCTGGTCCCCCAGCAACCGATACTGTTTACCGGCACGATCGGGGACAACATTCGCTATGGGCGCCTCGACGCTTCTCAAGCCGACGTGGAGTGTGCGGCCCGAGACGCCAACCTCCACGATTTCGTGACCGGCCTACCGCTGGGTTACGAGACCTTGGTCCATGAGGCGGGCGGGACATTATCGGGCGGCGAGCGTCAGCGCATCGGGATCGCCCGAGCGCTTCTGAAAGGGGCTCCTATCCTGATCCTCGACGAGCCGACGTCCGCGGTCGACGCGATCTCTGAGGGGGCGATCTTCGATTCGCTGAGGCGACTCCGAGCCAAACACACCATGCTCGTCATCGCCCACCGCCTCTCGACCATTCGCGACGCCTCACGGATCCTGGTGCTGGACGCTGGGCGACTGATCGCCCAGGGGCCCCACGACGAGTTGATCCAAACGTGCGAACTCTACCGACGAAT
This sequence comes from Longimicrobiales bacterium, assembly GCA_029941275.1. Lineage (GTDB taxonomy): Bacteria > Gemmatimonadota > Gemmatimonadetes > Longimicrobiales > Gaopeijiaceae > UBA822. Next base: position 2,001 of record JAPYQK010000132.1, read on the forward strand.
GTGTGCACGCCTATCCATCGGCCAGTCGCTCGACGACAAGGTCACGGTGGACGAACTCCTACGGCCACGTCGCGAAGACCTCGGAGAGTCACCTGACAACGATCCCCTGGCACAGGTCATGAAAATCCCTAGGGCCACGTCATGACGATCCTGCGGTCCCCCTGTTGAAGATTCTCTTCGCCGGGATCATCGCTCGGTATCCGTTCGGTGGGGTCACATGGTGTTCACTCATGTACCTCCTTGGCCTTCGAGCGCTGGGCCACGAGGTCCTCTACATCGAGGACACCGGCGAATGTATTTACGACCCCGAGCGCGACGAAATCTCCACTGACCCAGCCTACGGCACACGCTACATCCATGAGGCGCTCGAGCCGTTCGGGCTCGGGGACCGCTGGAGCTTCGTCAACTACAACGGATCGTATCACGGTCTTACAAAGGAGGCGGTTCGGGCCTACTGCGCCGACGCCGACCTCTTCGTGAACCTCTCGGGCGGCTCATGGTTTTGGCGTGACGAGTACGCCGCCATCCCGCACCGTGTGTTCGTCGACTCCGACCCGGTCTTCACCCAACTCGCCATTGCGAAAGGAGAGCAGTGGTACGTCAAGTTCTTTGAGGGGTTCGACCGCCTGTTCACATACGGAGCGAACATAGGCACACCTGCGTGTGACGTGCCGACGAGCGGCTTCGACTGGCACCCAACTTGGCAGCCGGTCGTAACTGAACTCTGGCAAGCCGAAGGACCTCCAACGCGCGACCGATTCACGACCGTGATGACCTGGAAGACCGAGAGCTTCACCGATGTGGACGGGGACAAAGACCGCGAGTTCCTCCGATTCCTCGAATTGCCGGCTTTAACCTCTTCGAGATTCGAGATCGCGGTGAACGGCCCGATCGGGCTGCTCCAAGAGCACGACTGGTCACCGATCGATGGGATGAGCGTCTCCCGATCGCTTTGGGACTACCGCGACTTCATCCAAAAATCGAAGGCGGAGTTCGGCGTCGCCAAACACGCTTATGTGGCTCGCCACTCTGGTTGGTTCAGCGACCGGACCGAGTGCTATTTGGCCGCCGGGCGACCGGCGCTCGTGCAGGACACAGGGTGGAGCGCCCACCTCCCCTCGGGCACCGGTTTGATCGGCTTCTCGACCCTCGAGGAAGCGCTCGACGGACTCAAACGAGTGGAGGGCGATTACGAAAACCACGCGAACCGCGCCGGGGAGATCGCACGGGAATACTTCGACGCGTCTCGGGTCCTACCGCCGTTTCTGGAAGAGGCGTGCGGGTGACATCTGGACCGGTCGAATCGATGCGTATCGCGGTGGTCGGGCCCGTCGCGCAGTCGATTCCCCCGGCCCGGTCCGGATCGGTCGAAACTGTCACGGCGCTGCTCACCGATGGGTTGGTGGCCGGCGGACACGACGTCACCCTCTTCGCGACCGGCTCATCAACGACGTCTGCCAAACTCCACACGACTTTCGCTTCCGGATATCATGAAGACACGTCTCTGTGGCCGTGGGAACTGTGCGAACTCCTCAACCTCACCGCCGCCGTCGAACGGGCCGACGACTTCGACATCATCCACTATCAAGCCGAGTACGCGCCGATATCGCTCGCATTCACCAGGCTTTCGCCAACACCGGTGGTCGTGACCCTGCACCACGCGCCGACGCCGCCCGAAGTTGCGCTTTGGTCTCGTTATTCGGAGGCGCCGTTCGTTGCCATCTCGGAGACGCAGGAGAAACTTCTCACCGGGCTCAACGTCGTCGGTACGATTCATCACGCCGTGGACACGGCCACCTTCGTCCCTCGTCCACAGCCCGATGACTACCTGGTCTTTCTGGGCCGCTTCACGGAAGGCAAGGGTGTACTCCAGGCCGTCGAGGTGGCGCGACGGACCGGCCTGCGCCTCGTGCTCGCGGCGGCCACGAACGAGTACTATCGGGACGTAGTCGAGCCCATGGTCGACGGCACCGACGTCGTTTATGCCGGCGAAGTGGACGTCGCCGAGAAAGTGACACTCCTCGGCGGGGCACGGGCCTTGCTCTATCCCGTGCAATCGAGTGAGCCGTTCGGCCTCGTCCTGCCGGAGGCGATGGCGTGCGGCACACCGGTGGCGGCACTTCGACGGGGCGCAGCAGCCGAAATCGTCGATGAAGGAGTCACGGGTGGACTCTTCGACTCACTCGACGCCCTGGTCGACGGGCTCCGTCAGGTGCTGGCGCTCGACCGAGGCACGGTACGAAGTAGGGCAGTAGAGCGCTTCGGGCCCGACCGTATGGTCGACTCGCACGTCCAAGCCTACATGCGAGTGACGGCCGAGCGTCGCGATCCAGAGCACCTCTCGACGGTTCAAGCGGGTCTTGGATCCAAGCCATGAACGGACCCCCACTTTATGATCTGACCGGGTCCTCGCTACTGGCGATCTTCGCACACCCGGACGACGAGTCGCTAGCGTGCGGCGGCCTGCTGGCGCGCTGTGCCGAGAGCGGCGTGCGGGTTTCGCTCCTCTGCCTCACGCATGGCGAGCACGGCCAGGGGAACGACGTGGGGCACAGCACCGGAGCCGGCCGCAAACAATACGGAAAGGAAGACCGCGAACTGCTTCGCGACCTTCGGGCAGGCGAACTGGCGAACGCAGCACAGATTCTCGGCCTTCGAGAGGTCGTAATCCTCGACCACGAGGATGGCATGCTCCCTTGGATCGACGCCGGCAAACTCGAGGCGGACATCCTCGACACCATCCGTCGGTTACAACCAGACGTCGTGGTCACATTCGACGAGGACGGCCTCTACTGGCATCCCGACCACATCGCGGGGCACGAGCGAACGACCGCTGCCATCGCACGGCTTGGCAACGCGGGTCCCGCTCTGCGCTACGTCAGCATGCCGGCAGGCAAGATGCGCGCCCTCGTGGATGCCACGAAGAACGCCGCGCCGGGAGACGACCCTCCGAAGCACATCCTCGGCGTGGCCGACGCCGATGCGTTCGGGTCGAAAGCACCCGCGCCGACACTCGTCGTCGAAGCGGGAGAGGAGTTCGCTAAACGGAAGTTGGCCGCAATACGATGCCACCACACGCAACTCGCGGGCAGTGCGTTCGAGTCCCTGAGCGAGGAGGACGCGGAGCGGTTCCTCGGGACCGAGCACTACCGGCGTGCAGGGGTGGGGTCGCTCAATGACGTCTTCTTCGAGCGCTGGGGCACCTCGATCACGGAAGGGGGAGACTGAAGCCGCATGCACGCGAGTCTCCTGGACATCCTCCGATGTCCGTTTTGCGGTACCACACTGTCCCTCGTAGAGAACGACGCACTGACTCGCGAGGGCACCCGCATCGACGCGGGAGTGCTCGGATGCGAGTGCTGCGCGTTTCCCATCGTCGCCGGCATCCCCGTGATGATGGCCGACGAAACCACGCAGCGCGCTCTGCACGCCCTGGAGGCGGGCAGCACCGAGCAAGCCCTGTTCGGCCTCTTGGGATTGTCAGACGAGGATGGACGCCAAGAACGTTTCCGCGCGCTCATAGGGCAGGAAACCTCGACGTATCGGAACGCCCTCGAGATTCTGTGTAGCGACGCCGAGAGCACGTACTTTCTCTATCGCTTCACGGACCCGACGTTCGTGACCGCGGAAGCGATCCTCACGGCGATTTGCCAGCAACGCTGGCCCGTCCAAGGACGCACGCTCGATCTGTGCGGCGGTTCGGGCCATCTGACGAGGGTGCTCACCCACCTCCGTGACCCCGAGGAGGTCGAGGAGGTCGAGGAGGTCGAGGAGGTCGAGGAGGTCGAAGGGGCCGAGCACGGGACCTCGAATTCGGGCACGGTTCTCGCCGACTTGTACTTCTGGAAGTTGTGGCTTGCCGGTCGCTTCACATCGCCAAACTCGGCGCCGGTCTGTTGCGACGCCAACCACCCGCTGCCGTTCGCCCGTGGGACTTTTTCGACGGTGGTCCTCGCCGACGCGTTTCCGTACGTCTGGCACAAGCGGCTGCTGGCCGAAGAGATGATGCGTCTTGCGGGCGCGGACGGCGTCGTGGTGATGCCGCACCTGCACAGCGCACTGGGTGACAACTTCTCGGCGGGAGACACACTCACGCCGACCGCCTATCAGGAACTCTTTGCGCCCCACCACCCGCGACTGTTCAGCGACGAACGGATGTTCGAAAACGTGATTGAGCACCGCGTGGTCGACCTGAGCCTTGACGTGTCACCGGAGCAGCTCGGGACCGAAGCGGCGCTCACTCTTGTGGCCAGCACCCGCACCGATCTGTTTCGTCGATTCGAGCTGCCGAGCGGGCACGAGGGGACAGACGAATCGTCCGAAGTGCGCCAAGGGACACTGACGGTCAATCCGCTGTACCAAGTGGAGCTGCTAGGTGAGTCGTCGATCTTGACGCTTACGTTCCCCACACCCGAATACGAGGCGGAGTTCGGCCAATGCCGGCGCTACCTGCCGGACCGTATCACCGTGGAGGCCGACCTGACGGGTCCCATCTCACGCGAAAAGCTCGGACCAGACTACGAAGAACTACGGGATCGACGGGTCATCATCGACGCTCCGCTCGGATACTGCTAGGCAACGCCGAGGCACTCGGCCCACTAGGCGAGAAGGGCACTGCAGCTCCATCGGAGGACTAACCGCTAGTCGGAGGACTGGCCGCTAGTTGAGTTCGAGCCGCGCCGCGACCGGGTAGTGATCAGAGGGGTAACGGCCGCCCTCGTTGTGCAGGACCGTCTCGACGGATCGGACCCCGACCTCGCCACCGACCAGAATCCAGTCGATTCGGTCCGTGCGCCCCGGGTCCGGAGGGCCGAAGTCGCTCAGCGTCAACTCCGGGCCCCGCCGCTCGTCCGCCAAAAGCCAGGCATCGTCGAGCCCGTTGCCCGTGGCCACCTTCCAGAGGTCGCTCTGTTCGGCAACGTTGTTGAAATCGCCCATAACGATGACCGTGCTTCCCGGCGGCAACGCTTCGATCCGCTCCAGAATCAAGTTGACGGAGTTGATCTGCCCCTGCCCTCGCCTCAACGAAAGATGCGTATTGAAGACATACACCGCCCGCCCCGTCTCCAAATGATGAAATCTCGCCCAAGTGACGATTCGACCACCCCCGCGGCGGCGGCGGGCTCCGGTGGACGGCACCGGAGGCCGATCAGGCGTATCCGTCAACCAGAAATTGCCCGACTCGATCGGCGCTAATTCTGCATGACGGTAAAAAATCGGTGTGTGTTCACTGAGTCCTAACCCCCCATTGAGCCGTCGATCGATTCCCAGCCAACGGTACTCCGGCAACTCGGACGTCAAATAGTCGATCTGTTCGCTGATGGCCTCCTGCATGCCGACGACGTGCGGGGCGAACTTACGGATCGTCTCAACCACCAACTCCTTCCGATACGGCCACGAGTTGTCCCCGTCGGAGATATTCGACGTCCGGATGTTGAAGGTCATGACATCCAACTGTGTCTGGGCGGTCGCGGACTGAGGGGTACCCGTCGCGACTGGTATTACGATCGCGGAGACGACGAGGTACCGGCCAAGGCGTGTGATGACGTGAAACATGGGCCACAAGATGTGTCGGGGGGGTGCGTAGCGGCAAGCGATGCGACTGCGGTGGCGGGTACACTCAGTACGACGGCAGCCCACCCTCGTCGGAAGCTGCCATCGGGTCGCTCATCGTCACGAACCCGAATGCCACGACCGTAGGGCTAGCGGCGTTTCACTTAATGGCGGAGATGATCTCGTTGCCGTGAACGGAGGGGCGAACGTGGACGTGGACCTGGCCTACTTGGTCAGTGGCCCGTTGATCAGTGGTCTGCTTTTCGGCTTGTTC
>JAPYQK010000133.1 GCA_029941275.1 Longimicrobiales bacterium
TCGGCAACGATCTGTCGAGGCGTGAGCTGATCCAGCCAGTCCTCTTCGGACACCTCAAGATCGGACGCAGCAAGATCGCTCACGTCGGACGCCGCGCCAGCGTTCGGGAGGGACCCTCCGGAATCGTCCATACTATTCCAACTCCAGAACAGTAATCTGCTGGTTCGTGTAGACGCAGATTTCACCGGCAATTTCGAGGGACCGGCGTACCGTTTCCGAAGCCGACAACTCTGAATGCGCGAGCAGTGCGCGCGCCGCGGCCATGGCGTATGACCCACCCGAGCCGATCGCCATCACGTCGTCATCCGGTTCGATGACCTCACCTTCTCCACTGACGAGAAACAGGTGCTCCCGATCTGCCACGAGAAGTAGAGCGTTGAGTCTTCTCAAGTAGCGATCCATTCGCCAGTCCTTTGCGAGTTCCACCACAGCCTTGGTCACGTTCTTGGGGAACCGCTCCAACTTCTCCTCGAGTTTCTCGAAAAGGGTGAACGCGTCGGCGACAGCACCCGCAAACCCGACGAGTACGGCTCCGTCTCTGAGGGTCCTCACCTTCTGGGCCGTGTTCTTCACGACCGTGTCCCCCATCGTCACTTGACCATCACCCCCGAGCGCCACTTGGCCGTCACGCCGTGCGGCCACGATGGTCGTCGCCCGTAGGTCCAGTCCGCCAGATCGGTTCGTCATTGGGTTCCTTCGACTCCTTCGGTGCGCCCTGGGTTCCAATCTTGTAGTGCCCAGGACGGGTCATGCGCCCAGGCTTGGCCCTGACACCATTCCCCGGGGATCTTACGATACAGCAACACCCTGACCGCACCAAGCGCCTGGCCACCCCCTCGACCTGTTCTCGGACAATTGGGCCTCAGATATGCGGGTGGCCTCAGATCGCTACACCGTTCGTCTACTTACGAGCGCGGATGCGAACGTCGATAAACCTGTCTCAGCCGCTCCTTAGACGTGTGTGTATATACCTGGGTCGTTGAGAGGGAAACGTGACCGAGCAACTCCTTGACCGCCATGAGATCCGCCCCTGCGTCAAGCAAATGCGTGGCAAAGCTATGGCGCAAAGAGTGTGCGCTCAGACCCTCGCCGGGGGCTGCATCTTCCAGGAATCCCCGGACCACATATTGAATCGAGCGTCGCGAGAGTCTCTTGCCAGCCGGATTGAGGATCACGGCCGCGTGGTCTGGCGCCCGTGAAACAGAAGCGACCTCACTGCGGCGAGGCAGGTACCGGCCAATGGCCCGCTTCGCCGACCCGGTGATGGGCACCAGCCGCTCCTTGCTTCCCTTCCCGAATACTTTGGCCTGCCCCTGTCCCAGATCGAGGTCCTCGAGGTCGAGACCGTGGAGTTCCGACAAGCGAAGACCACTGCCGTAGAGCAACTCGAGAATAACCAGGTTCCGGGTACCTCTGAATCCATTCTCAGCGGCACGGGCCTCCGCCCTGGAGAACACCGCTTCAATATCCGAGGAATTGGCGTGTCCCGGCAGCCGCTTCTCGAGCTTGGGGGATCTCAGCGTCCTCACGGGATCATTCGGCACACGGTCCTCGAGATGAAGGAACCGGTAGAACGCCCGAACGGCAGAGAGCTTCCGGGCGACCGTTCTACGGGTCAGTCCTCTCCTCCCACACCAGCCCATGAATCCACGGAAATCGATCCGTTCTACAGTTCCCCACTCCCAGCGTCGACCCCCATGATGTTCATCCAAGAAATTCGCTAAATCCCGGAGGTCCTTGCGGTACGCCACCACAGTCCGTGGAGAAAGCCGTCGCTCCGACCCGAGGTGCTTGAGAAAGCGGGATACGTCGGCGTCCACCTTCATCGAGACGTGAGCCCCTCGGACACCTCGTTTCTCGTGTCTTCCGTCCCCCTCAACGCGATGCCGCTCGCCTCCATCCACATCCGGAAGTCCGTATCGGCGCGCTCCGCCAGCATTTCCCTCTTCCGAAGTTTGTCCTTCACGCGCTTGCTGAGCGGGTCGACGAGTCCCCAGTTCGAGTTCATGGGTTGGAAACGCTTGGCGGCGGCCTCCCTGAGGTAGCGAAAAAGCCCGCCGAGCATTGTTGTAGGCGGAGGCACGACCGGCTCCTCTCCGCGCAGAATGCGCCCCAAGTTGATGCCGGCCAGAATGCCACTGGCCGCCGACTCGGTATACCCTTCCACCCCCGTGAGCTGGCCGGCGAAAATCAGGTCGGCACGATCCTTCAGTGATCCGTGATCCGTCAGGCAGGTAGGAAAGTGGAGGTAGGCGTTACAGTGGATCGAGCCCCACCGGAGGAACTCACATCGCTGGAGGCCGGGGATCAACCGGAATACGCTCTCTTGCGCGTCGATACGGAGCCGCGTCTGGAAACCCACCAGATTCCACATTTGAGCCGCGCGGTCCTCACGCCTGAGCTGTACCACCGCGTGGGGTCGGTGCCCGCTCCGAGGGTCTATGAGCCCGATCGGCTTCATGGGTCCGAAACGGAGTGTGTCTACACCGCGTGACGCCATCACCTCGATCGGAAGGCACCCCTCGAAGTACGGAACCTTGTCCCAGTCGTGCCCCTCGTGCACGTCCCCCTCAAGGAGGGCCTCGATGAACACGTGGTACTCCGCTTCGGTCATTGGACAGTTGAGATAGTCACTGTCCTCTTCGAATCGGCCAGCCTCGAAGACAATACTCTCGTCCAGGGAATCACGATGGACGATTGGAGCGATGGCGTCGTAGAAAGAGAGCCCCTCGTCCCCCAAGGCACCCTGGATGGAGGAACTCAGGGCGTCAGACGTCAACGGGCCCGTAGCCACGATCGCGGGACCTTCGGGAAGTGCCTCGGTCTCCTCTCGTACGACCTCGATGCCAGAGTGAGAAACGACGGCGCGGGTCATCGCCTCGGAGAAGAGCTTCCGATCGACGGCCAACGCCGACCCAGCAGGTACGCTCGTCTCGTCGGCGCAAGCCAAGAGGATGGAACCGAGGGCACGCATCTCCCGCTTTAGCTGGCCGTGTGCGTTCTTGGGGTGGATGCTCTTGAACGAGTTCGTGCAGACCAGCTCGCCGAGGTCTTCGCTCTGGTGCGCCTCGGTTCCCCGGACGGGACGCATCTCGACCAATCGGACCAAGTGCCCGGCGTTGGCGAGTTGCAACGCGGCTTCACATCCGGCCAAGCCGCCCCCAACTACGATGACGCGATCGCTCATCGGTTCATTCGCCCTCGCTCCCCACGCCGGAAGGGGACTCTATTTCCGTGCCTTGCCCCGGCCTCGCCCCGCCTTCTTTCTCTCGGCTGCGGCAATGAGCATGGGCACGGCCTCTTCCATAGTGAGCTCGCTCGGATCCATACCCTTGGGGAGGCTCGCGTTGGCCGTCCCATCGGTCACGTAAGGACCGTAACGACCGGATAGAATCTGTACGTCCACCTCTGTCTTCGGGTGAGCCCCAAGTTCCCTCAGAACGGTCCGCCCCGCCTTCTTCTGATTGAGAAGCTCGACCGCCTCACCGATGTTGACGGTGAACAACTGGTCCCCGTTGGCCAAGCTCGCGAATCTTTTTCCGCGACGAACAAAAGGACCGTAGCGTCCCAACCCGGCCACGACCTCTTCGCCGGACTCTGGATCGGTACCGACCGTCCGAGGCAGCGAAAGCAAGCGCAACGCATGGCCGAGGTCCACGGTCTCTGGTTCCGTGCCCTTGGGCAGGCTGGCCCTTTGGGGCTTCTCGCCGTCTTGTGCCTCACCGAGCTGAACATAGGGTCCGTACGGTCCAACCTTAGCATACACCGTCTGACCGCTCGCCTCGTCGACTCCGACCACGTGGTCCTCGGGTGCACCATCGATCGGACGGGTCCCCTTGCAGTCCGGATAGGCCGAGCAGCCGAGAAAGCGGCCAAAACGATTCCACCGAACCTGCATCGCCTCGCCGCACAGATCGCACTTCTCTCCCTCGGCGGCCAGGATCTCCTTGATGATTTCTTCCGACCTGGCTTCACCCTGTTCGAGTTGCCCCCGGAACGGAGGGTAGAACTCTTCGAGAAGGGCGCGCCAATTGATCTCGCCCATCTCGACGCGATCAAGCTCGCTCTCCATCCGGCTCGTGAACTCGACTTCGAAAATGTTCGGGAAAACCCGGACGAGTAGTTTCGACACCGTATCGCCGAGCGGCGTCGGCTGGAACCGCCGCTCCTCGTAGTCGACGTACCCACGATCCTGAATAGTCGAAATGATCTGCGCGTAGGTGGAGGGCCGTCCGATTCCGAGGGCCTCGAGTTCCTTCACCAGCGACGCCTCGCTGAAACGGGCGGGCGGCTGCGTGAAGTGCTGCCCCGGGTCGATGCCCTTCAAGAGCGCCGAATCACCCTCTTCCATTTCGGGAAGCGCCTCGAGGTCAGCGAGAGGTCGGTGATCGCCCGCTTCGGTGGCTTCCACATACAGCCGCATGAAGCCCTGGAATTTCAGAATGGAACCCGTGGAACGGAAGCGATACTCGCGCGTGCCGCCCTCGCCCACCAGATCAAAATCGATCGCGGTCGTGTCGTATAGAGCCGGCGCCATCTGGCCCGCTACGAAACGCAACCAAATGAGTTCGTAGAGTCTGGCCGTATCATCCTCGAGGAACGGCCGGACGTCGTCGGGGTGTAGCGTGGGGTCGGCGGGCCGGATCGCTTCGTGGGCGTCTTGAGCGGCCTTCTGCTGTTTCCCACCCCACAGGCGGGGTGAAGAAGCGAGATACTCCTTGCCGAACTCCCCACTGACCCAATCTCTGGCAGCGTCAACCGCTCCTGGAGCAACACGCGTGGAGTCGGTTCGCATATAAGTAATGAGTCCGACCGCCCCGCGCCCACCCAGCTCGATGCCCTCATACAGCCGCTGCGCGGTGGACATCGTTCGGCGTGCAGAGAAACGGAGCCCTTTCGACGCAGCCTGTTGGAGTGTGGACGTCGTAAAGGGCGCAGTGGGATTCCTTTTTCGCTCCCGGCGTTTCACCTCGGTGGCCTTGAAGTCGGCGTTTTCTACGGCCGATACCACGGCTCCGGCCTCCGCCTCATTACCCAAAGCGAAGTCCTCACCATCGATCTTGTGCAAACGGGCCTCGAAGGGCTGTTCGTCCTTTTCGAGTCGGGCCGTGATGGACCAGTATTCGACCGTCTCGAAAGCGTTGATTTCGTCTTCTCGCTCACAGATGAGTCTTAGCGCCACTGTCTGGACGCGACCCGCGGAAAGCCCCGGTCTGATCGGCTTCCACAGGAACGGACTCACCTGATATCCCACTAAACGATCCAGAATCCTCCGCGCCTGTTGCGCTTCGACCTTGTTCAGATCCAAGGCCTCCGGAGACTGGAGCGCACCCTCGACCGCCCCCTTGGTAATCTCCCGAAACGTCACGCGCTCGAAGCGGTCCCGGTCCTCCTCGAAGCCCAGGTGGTGAGCCACGTGATAGGCGATCGCCTCGCCTTCACGGTCGGGGTCGGTAGCGAGGATGATGCTCTCGGCCTTCTTGGCCTTGCTCTTGAGTTCTTTGAGGATCTTGCCCTTGCCGCGGATCGTCTCGTACTTGGGCTCGAAGCCGTGCTCGATATCGACTCCTAGCTCCTTCGTCGGCAGATCCCGAACGTGCCCGACGGAGGCGGCCACATCGTATTCCCCGCCCAGATATCGGCCAATCGTTCTGGCTTTGGCAGGTGACTCGACAATGACCAGCTTCATGTTGCTCCTTCCATTAGTTTCACGATTTTATCCGCCAGCTCCGGCGGAGTATGACGCTCCGAATCAAGAGTGTACCGAGCCCGACGGTAAAACGCTTCCCTCGCGAGTAACAGGGCCGTGGCCCGGTCCATGGCATCCGCCCCACCCAGAAGAGGCCGCGTAAGCCCCTCCTTGGACGCCCTGCGAAGCGCCTCCAGCGGCGATACCTGCAACCAAATGCTCATCGTATCTTCGGCCACCATTGTCCACGATTTAGGCTGGGCCGGCCAGCCCCCTCCGGAAGCGAACACCGTGTCGCGTCGGACCAACGATTCCTTTGCCACTTCGGACTCGAGGCGACGAAACTCCTCTTCACCGTCCTCGGAAAAGATCCGAGCCACAGTTTTCCCTGTGCGGGACTCGATCAGCGTATCGAAATCTACGAAGTCCCACCCCAAACGCGACGCCAATTCCTTACCTACGCTCGATTTTCCGCTGGCCATGAAGCCGACCAGCAAAACCCGGTCCCGTATCTCACCGTTCACCGTATCCACGCTCGCCGAGGTACGCGACGTAGGACTCGAAGTTCCGTCGGACCTCGCTCACCGCGTCCCCCCCGAACTTCTCGAGGAACGCGTCCGCGAGAACTAGGGCCACCATGGCCTCGCCGACCACTGCGGCCGCCGGTACGGCGCACACATCACTACGCTCGACTGCCGCATCGGCGGACGAGCCATCCCGCATGTCGACGCTGGGCAGGCGTTTCCTGAGTGTCGAAATCGGCTTCATCGCCGCCCGTACAACCAGCGGCTCGCCAGTGGTCACTCCCCCTTCCAGCCCGCCCGCTCGGTTCGATGAACGCCCGAGATTGCCGGCCCGATCCGCCGATTCATCGGTCACGATCGGATCATGCACCTGGGAACCGGGACGGCGTGCACCCTCGAAGCCCAATCCGATTTCAACGCCCTTGATAGCTTGAATCGACATCATGGCTCCGGCCAACCGGCCATCCAGCTTAGTGTCGTACGAGACGTAGCTACCGAGACCGGCCGGCAAGCCGCGAACGAGCACCTCGAAAATCCCGCCGAGTGTGTCGCCTTCTTCCTTGGCACCGTCGATCGCCTCGATCATCCGGTCGCTTGCTTCCTCATCCAGCGTTCGAAGAGGCGAGGCGTCTACGGTGCCGTTGAGATCCTCCGGCACCTCATCTGGAACGCGTGCCTCCACGGCTCCGATCGACGTCACATGACTCCCGATCGTAATCCCGAAATCGGCCAGCAACTTCTTACACACCGCACCGCAAGCCACGCGGGCAGCGGTCTCACGAGCGCTCGCTCGCTCCAGGATATCCCTGGTGTCACGCCGGTCGTACTTCAGAAGGCCCACCAGGTCCGCGTGGCCGGGTCGTGGAAGATAGAGGGACCGTAACGCTTTCCGGTTGCCATCCGGATCCGGTGGCAGCGGCGACATCGACTCGAGCCAGTTCTCGGCGTCCTTGTTCCAAATGATCAACGCCAACGGAGAGCCGAGCGTTTCACCCAAGCGCACTCCAGAGATCACTTCGGCTTTGTCGGTTTCGATCTTCATACGTCGGCCACGCCCGTATCCACCCTGGCGGCGCCCCAGATCCGGATCGACATCCCTCGCCATCTCGAGGGAAAGGCCAGCTGGAATACCCTCCAAGATTGCCACCAGGCCACGCCCGTGGGACTCACCAGCGGTTCGGAACGACAGTCGCTTCATCGAGCCCTTCTTTATCTGCAGTGCTGATCGTTGGTCGTGGGACAGCCCGCAACCATAAAAGGAAACCCCGGTGGGCGTCTACCCACCGGGACTTCAACCACCCGGGTCCATCCTGTCCTCGAAGGGTCGGACCGACTTCTTGACCCGGTTAGTTCCTCGAGGGATGGGGGCGGAGGATGTCGCTCTTTCGAACGTCGACCACCCCGACCCCACCGACATCGGTGATTCCAACCAACTTCACGACGATGCAGGCATCTTCCGTAGGCCCGCCGCTCGCAGGGTGCGGCGCGTTGAAGTCTCCGCCCTGGAACACTTCTACAGCCGAACCGATGACGGTTGCGTTCTGGTCCACCACCGCCCGGGTCGTGC
>JAPYQK010000134.1 GCA_029941275.1 Longimicrobiales bacterium
TATTGGGTCCATCCGCTGCACCTAGGCTCGTGACCGCGAGCCCGATCCCAGCGCCCCCGGCGATCATGGCAATGGCCAAAAAGTCCGATGTCCGTTTACCCATGGTGCGCTCCTCTCTGTGAAATCTGTCCGGTTGCAACCGACACGACCAAACGGGATGGTCAGAGTCGGTTGAACGTCCCCGTTTCCTCTACTTTGACGCGGTGGCCGTCGATCGACGAGGGAATGCGCCCCGCCGCCTTGCGGTCACTCACTAAGACCTTGAGGCAGGGTTTGCCTCTCGACAGTCCGATCGCGGTTCCGGTTACACCTGGTCGATTGATCACCTTGTTGGTGAGTTTCTTGAGGGCGGCCTTCATGTCTCCGTCTGCTCCGATGACCTCAGTCTCCGTCGATTCTTACGTCGAATCGATCCAACACGAGATCGATCTGATTGGCGATCGTATGGGTATTACTTCCGGCGAACAACAGCCCCACCGGACGGCGGTCGTCCCCACCGCTCGAGCGTGTGACCACGAGTGATCCGGAGTCTCCACCTTGGCTGAACTGACCGTCCGTGATGAGAATCTGGTCGACGAAACGCGCCGTCCCAGTGTTGTAGTTCACGTTGATCGTGGCGTTGAGGCCGCTGACCACGCCGGTCGTCTGGCCCGTGGTCCGTCCGTACTTTTGGACCTGCAGGCCGAGCGAAGCGGCGACTGTGCCCTGACGCGGTTCACCGTAACCGTCCGCCGGCGTGCTCGTCCCCAGATTCTCCGACGAGGTGGTCGCGACCGCCGCGTCGATCCGGTTGTCCGGGCACATCAGCAGGCGACAGAAGCGGATCTCTTCGTACTCGTGAAGCTTGCCGATCGAATTGGCGGGGTCCGTCCCGCCGTCCAGTCGACCTGGCTGTAGAATGGCGTCTCCACGATTCGCGTCGTTCCGGTTGGCGAAGACGTGGTTGTTGCTCAAAGCGAACGTTTGTTCGTCGTCGCTGACCCGTGCGCCGATGGTTCCGGCCGTTACGTCCGGTTGGCCTCCTGAAACGCCGATCGGTACCGGGCGAGGGAATCGGCTTTTCCGATTGACGGGGCTACTGTCCGCCTCTTTCGCACGTGGCCCATCCCCGAGTGCCCAGAACTCACCGGTGACTTCCGTGCGAACCGGCGTGCTGTCGAGCATCGCGGGCACGCCCAGAACGCCGATCCTTGCGGTGTAGACGAGCACCACCGGGGAGCCGTCGGCCCCAATGCCCACCGCTGTGCCCACCACACCATCGATGTCGAGCAAATCCGTCGTGTAGGCATCCTGCGTGGTGATCGCGGCGGCAAGGGCCGCGGCGTTCGGAACGAACGTCGTTGCGGGCCCGCCGGGTAGCCAGGCGATGGTGCCGATCTGCATGGGCTGCAGGTCAATCTTGAACCCCTCGCGCCAACGCGCACCGATCGCGGCGGGGGAGGGGAGGAGGAGCTCAGCGAGCAAAGCTCCCATCAGCGTCAGCTTGGACCAGTGGCCCCATCGTTTCATCGAATCTACCTAGTGTGTTGTCACCGGTTGGTACCAGGTGCCTCGAACCGACCCGTTCGGCTCCGTGTGTCCTATCACATACGGGGAAACCATGGGTGAAGGTTCCAATCTTGCGAACCGGCGGAGTGTGCCGCGCCATCATCCGGGCGCACGGATAGAAGTGTCGGTGGCGGATGTGCGATCGATAAGCCAAACGGTCGTTGGGTTCCACCCATTGCCTCATTCGTCCGACGATCCAAGATTTTCGAGTCGGGCGGCACAGAAGTGTCCCGACGTCGTGACCACTCGTCCTTGGTGAACGTTGCTAGAACGCGTTCATGATTGAGAAGAGAAGCCGATACAAGTGAACGCCATCGAGAGGATGCGGTTGCCTGAAACACGCGGATGCGAAGGCGAGGTGCGATGTGCCTTTGGGCAAGCGGCAAAGCTCACGTGTGCGGTCGTGGTGGCGTGTGTGGTCGTCGTGGGCTGCGGGGTTGGAGCACCAGCGGTTGGGGCACCGTTGGTTGGGGCCCCGGTGGTTAGGGCGTCCTCGCCCGCTCTGGGGGCCGACGCCGGGAGTCCTGTTGATGGCACGACCCTGTTCGTCCGCTCAGCCGACCCCTTCTCTGTATCCGACGAGAGTGGCCGACCCTACGAGCCGCCCTTCCTCGGTGGCTTCAACGTTCCACGTCCGCAGTTCGTGGACATCGACGATGATGGGGACCCGGATCTTTTTCTTCAGGAGCGCCCCGGTGAGTTGATGTTGTTCGAGAACGTGGGCTCGCCTGACGGACCGGAGTTCGTGTGGCGGTCTGATCGTTATCAGGACCTCG
Organism: Longimicrobiales bacterium; assembly: GCA_029941275.1. Taxonomy (GTDB): domain Bacteria; phylum Gemmatimonadota; class Gemmatimonadetes; order Longimicrobiales; family Gaopeijiaceae; genus UBA822. The sequence goes on from JAPYQK010000134.1 coordinate 2,325, forward strand.
CGGTGGGCGAGTGGACCCGCTTTGTGGACTTCGATCGCGACGGCGACTTCGACCTTCTGAGTGAGCGGCCTTTCAGCTACGTGCAGTACTTCCGGAATGAGGGCACGGCCAGTGTCGCCGCTTTCGCGTCGATCGGGGATTCGGTGCGTGACGTCACGGGTCAGCCGGTCTTCGCGGATCGCCAGAACATCCCCAACGTCAACGACATCGACTGTGATGGAAATTGGGATCTCTTCCTCGGCCGTGTGAACGGCACGATCAGCCGTTACGAGGTGGCCGAGATGACGCCGGACGGTGCGCCTGTGTTCCGCTTCTTGGGGGATCGTTTTCAGGGTATTGAGATCGTGGCCCAGTTGGGCAGTTTACACGGCGCCAATTCGATGGCTTTCGCGGACATCGACCAAGACAACGACCTCGACTTCTTCTGGGGAGATTTCTTCGAGCCCGGCGTACTTTTTGTCGAAAACACGGGTTCGTGTAGCGAGCCGATTCTCAGCTCCGAACCGGTTCCCCTCGCCATGGACGAGGAGATGTCGACGAGCGGATACAACGTGCCGGTTCTCGAAGATGTGGATTCCGATGGCGATCTCGATCTGTTCGTGGGTGTGCTAGGTGGTGCGTTCAACCCGAATCTGACGACAACGCAGAACTTCCACTTCTACGAGAAGGTGGACGGGGACTTCATCCACCGCTCCGAGCGTTTTGTCTATACCGTCGATGTCGGTAGCGAGAGTATCCCCTCGTTTGCCGATTTGGACGGGGACGGCGATCTGGACCTGCTACTCGCGAACAAGTTGGATCCCGACGACACCCAGAGTTCTCGCCTGTACCACTTCGAGAACGTGGGTTCGGTACAAGAGCCTTCGTTTCAACAGCGCGCTCATATTCCGCTCCTCACCATGTACCACTATGCGCCGGCCCTGGGCGACCTAGATGCGGACGGGGACTTGGACATGCTGGTAGGCACCTGGAATAGAGGTGTCGCCCTCTACTGGAACGAGGGCACGCGTGCCGAGCCGGAGTTCGTCCTCCAGGACACGACTTATGTGCGTCTCACCCGAGGGAGTAACAGCTCTCCGGCTCTGACCGATGTCGACGGGGATGGAGATCTCGATCTCTTCATCGGGGAATCGTCGGGCGAGCTGAACTTCTACCGGAATGTTGGGACGGCTCAGGCTCCGTCGTTCGACCTCGTTTCGGATCGTTTCGCGGAGATCGATGCCGGGCGCAGAAGTTTTCCGACCTTCGCGGACATCGACGGCGACGGGGACGAGGATCTCTTGTTGGGTCGTGAACAGGGCGGCGTGCTCCTCTACTGGCGCGAAGGGTCCACGGCGGACCTGAATCCTGTCTACGTCTTGGACTCGAGCTTCACACTTCCTTTGCCGAACTACTCGACGCCGGCGCTAGTAGACATCGATGCCGACGGTGATCTGGACGTCTTTTCGGGAGGGCTTGGCGGAGGGCTGATCTTTCTGGAGGGTCGGTAGGGTTCACCGAATCGGCACGGACAGTTGGAGCCGGTGTGTCACGGCCGTCTCGTCCGGCGTTGCCAGCAGGCCGGAAGGCGGCGCAAGAATGTCCGAATCCAGAATCCTGCCCGAGAGGACTGCCTCCCCCCGACTCGGCGCGAAGCTCGGGAACGGAAAGTGCGAGGCCGACGACGCGAGTCCCACATAACTGATCTCCATGCCATTCAGGTCGAACTTGGTGCCCCAACTCGGCGTCCACTCGGTCCACTGCTGCGTCAGGCTCCGATCCAGCCCCAGGACGTGATCCTCCTGCTCCATGCGATAACTGAAAGAGCGCATACGCACGCCGAGTTGAAACCCCCACTTCTCGCCGATCTCGTGGCTCAAGCCCATGCTGGTACTCGCGTTCGAGAATACGAAGTGATTGTCCACAGTGTGGCCGCCGGCTGGGATGACCACGCCGTCGGCCCCGGTCACGTCTACCAGGTCATCGGCCCACGTGTCGCTGACCGCCGGCTCGTAGACGACGTCCATCGCAAAGGTCGTCGGACCCTCCTCGTAGGACAGCCCGGCCCCGATGTTGTAGGCCCAACTGTTGCCCGGGTCCCGCGGGATCGGAAGCCGCTCTGCCAACTGAACTTGAGTGAGGTCGTAGGTCGGGATCTTCGGGTGGTCCTTTCGGTTCACGGTGAAGAGTCCGCCGACCCGCCATGCAGTGTCCTCGATCGGCTGCACGTATCCGACGTGCGCGCCCCACGTCTTGCTGATATTGAGGTGGGCCTCCCTGTCCACCTCTGGAGTGAAGCGCCAATTCACTGAGTCCGTGAGTTCCCACGTCACCGTCGTCACGTCGTGGGTCATCCTGGAGCGGTTGCGCACCAACGCCACTTCGAAGGTCTTTCCACCGGAAAATGTACCGGTCAGGCCGAGGCGGTAATCCTTCACGCTGCCGTGCTCCTCTATGTCCCAGGCGTTGGCAAAGAGTTGTTCGACGCCGTCGGTTCCGGTCAGATCCGCGACCATCGCGCTTGCAGCGACCGCCCAGCCCTCCCCGAGGATCCGCCCGAACGAGAACTGGGCGAACTTGTTCGTCGACGAACGGACGGCCAACGCGTCATTCCGAGGTAGCGTTACGGTCAGTGGCCCGTCGAGCGGAGGACGCCAGTTGGCGAGCCGCCGTCCCTGGTCGAGATCCTGGAGCGCGACGAGCCCACCCCCGAACCAGCGATCCGAGCGCAGGTGCAGGCCGAACGGCATACTGCGTGCGCCACCGTTCTCGTTGGATACGGCGTAGAACGTCGGGACGCTGAAGAAACGCGACTCGGTCGAACGTGCTCCTTTCGCAGGGTTCGAAAAAGGGTCCGACAGGGGATCTTCGTGGGCGATCGACGCACCACCCATTCCGAGGTTCTCCGACGGAAAGATCAGGAATTGTTCCCCCGTCGCGAGGGGGACGGTCCTGAGCCCAATGAGCTGGCCGGCCACCGAGGTCGGGGGGAGTGCGAGCGCGCCGGTCACTGCGGCGCAAAAGAGCAGCACGGACGAAACGGATTTCATAGCACACCTCCATACTCGATGGCCAAACGCCTCGACGACTTGCTTACCAAACGCTTGGCCGCGCCGATTTGTGACGGTTCGGCGCGGACCTCAGTATTCCTGCGGACCCGTTCGCAGAATTGCGGAGCCTTCGCACCACAGTGAACTCAAGGCAGCCACGCCCGCTACAGAATGAAGCCGACCCCCAGGAACAGAACCAGAGCGCCTGACGCAGCCAGGAGTGCATACGGAAGCTGCGTGCGCACGTGGTCGATATGGTCCGTCGCGGAAGCCATCGATGCGACGATCGTGCTGTCGGAAATCGGCGAACAGTGGTCGCCGAAGATCCCGCCTCCCAGGGCGGCCGCCAGAGTGAGCCCCACATGCAGCTCGAGCAGTTCCGCCATCGGGACGACGATGGGAATCATGATCGCGAAAGTGCCCCACGAAGTTCCGGTGGAGAAAGCCATGATGCAGGCCAGCACGAAGATGATGGCCGGCACGAGGCCCGGGTTCACGTTTGCCTCGGCGACCTGAGCCAGCCACACACCCGTGCCCAACGCCTGTTGTGTCCCCGAGATCGTAAACGCCAACGCGAGCACGATCACGACCGGCGTCAGTCCCTGGATTCCCTTGATGGTGTAGTCCGTCACCTCTCGGAACGTCATGATGCCTTGCGCCCGGTACATGAATGCGGCGAGCAGAATGCCGACGATCACGCCCCAAAGCACGGCGTCCGGGCCGCTACCCTGAAGCATCTCGCCGTCCCCGGTGATCCATAAAACGATCGGGACCGTGGCGACCATGGCGATCACCGGAAGCAGCATGTTCACGGCCCGCTTCGGCACGTCCTCTTTGGCCTCCAACATCGACACGTCCGAGGACATCATGGGCTCGGCACCGTCTCGGAGGACCTTGCCCTCCTCCCGGACCCGTCGCTCGGCTTCTCGCATGGGTCCGATATTCCAGTCGGTCACCGCCACGAACACGACCAGCAGGACCGCGAGGATCGCATAAAAATTCAGCACGAGCGCCGAGAGAAGCACTCGATTCGGCTCGGCCACGCCCTGGGCTGCGAGGAGCGTCACGATGTAGGCTCCCCAAGCGTTGATCGGGATGAGAAGCTGCTTGGGTGCACACGTCGCGTCGAGGATGTAGCTCAGCTTTTCACGAGAAATCTTGCCCCGATCGAAAAGCGGACGCGTGACGGAGCCGGCGACCAACAGCCCGAAGTTCGATTCCAGGAAAAGGGCCATGCTGGTGCTGATCGCAAACAGTCGCACACCACGTTGGGTCCGCCCCAGCCGTATTTTTTCTGCCCAGTTGGTGAATCCTTCCATGCCGCCCGAGGCTTGTGTCAGCGTGATGATGCCGCCGATCAAGGCAGAGAATACGAGTGTTCTGGCGTTGTCCGGGCTGGTGATCGCCTCCAGGAACGTGTTCACGCCGTCGACCAAGCCCACGACTGGATTCCATGAGTTCATGATGGTCCAGCCCAACCACACGAAGAGCCCCAGCGATATGTAGACTTCGCGGGTCTTGATGGCCAAAGCGATAGCCACCACCGGGGGGAGAATAGAAAGCCAGCCAATGGTCTCCATGCGGGCTATTCGCTCTCCACGATTCGGATTTCATCCGGCCCGTTGGGAACCACGCACAGGAAGGCGAAGTCGTCGGGCCCGAGCGACTCGTACCAATGCGGCACACCGGCCGGGATGAAGACGACGTCACCTTCAGCGACTTCGATGACCTCATCCCCGATTCCGATGCGTGCGGCGCCGCACAGCACGTATTGTTCGTGCTCGACGGTGTTGGTGTGATTCGGCATGCCGCCCCCCGGCTCCATGACAAAACGTCGCATCGCGAAGTTCGGCCCTTCCTCGGGCCCGATCAGGACCTGCTTTACGGTGCCCTTGCCGGCGCGCACCGGCTCAGCCGGGATTTCGTGGGTGCTCTTGAGGGACACGGGTTCACTCCTGTAAAAAGGGTCGGCCGCCCGGCCGGACAGCTCGGCCACTCGCCAACTTCCATGACAATACAGCACGATATGCGTTCTCACAGTACGATATGCGTTCTCGAAGGAACCGCAATTTCCGAGCCCGAAGCCTCCCATGTATGAACGAATCGTCTGTCTGACCGAAGAAACCACAGAGACTCTGTATTCGATCGGTGAGGACTGGCGGATCGTCGGGATCTCCGGATTTACAGTTCGTCCTCCTCAAGCGCGCAAGGAAAAGCCGAGAGTCTCGGCTTTCACGAGCGCCAAGATCGACGAGATCCTGCAGCTCCGGCCAGACTTGGTCCTCGGTTTTTCGGACATCCAGGCGGACATCGCGGCCGACTTAATCCGCCAGGGGGTCGAAGTTCACGTGTTCAACCACCGGAGCGTGTAGGGCCATCAGCGTCCACTCTCTATTTCCGCGCGG
>JAPYQK010000135.1 GCA_029941275.1 Longimicrobiales bacterium
CTTCTCCGCGAGTGCGCCGCTAGGCCCTTCCCCCCCGGACTCGTTGAGGTCGCTGTCTTCCACAGCTCCCTCCGTCACGAGAACAGTCCGATGAAGCGCCCTTCCACGGCCACCAACGTCCAAAGGGCTATGGACACGAGGCCCACGACCTTGCCCCAGACCGGCCCCACCCTCGCCTCGTCGGCCATCGTCACCTTATGTCGGAGCGTGAAGGTGAAAATCAACGCGACCAAAAGGAGCCGCATCTTCATCCAGAAGAACGGGCTGTAATACTGTCTGATGGGGAGGGACAGGAGCTGCGGAAAGCCGGTGAGCAGCATGCAGATGAGTGCTGCGATCAGCCACGGACGTGCATCTCGGGCGACTGTTGCCACCGGCTGGTGCGTCATCCCGCGGCCGAGCAATCGCACGTCGACGATGAGCAGCGACCCGATCACGAAGACCAGCGCCACAATGTGCATCACGTTGACCACCGGTGCAGCCCAGGATGAAGTACTGATCCAGTCGCCGACCCGGAAGGTATCCAACCATTCGAAGAGAGGTAGTAACATATGATCGAAACCCTACTCGTAAGTCCACCATTCGTAGGCCGTCAATCGGCCAAAGACCACGACGCCGGCCCAGAAAAACACGGACAGGCCACCCGCCACCTTCGCTCCGAGAGGCGGGCCGGAGGTATCCCACTCGGCGACCTTGCGATTGGTCGTGAAGTGAAAGACGAACATGTTCACGCCCGCAAGCAGGATCAGCGCGATCTTGATCCAGTAGAGCACCTTCCCGAAGTAGCGCATCGGCTGGGCGTATAAGAGAAGAAGCCCGGCGATGGAGGTAACCACAAATCCCACTATCTGCCAAGGGAAGAGCCGCCTCTGGACCTCAGAGAAGGGAGTGCCTCGGAACGCGACGCCGAGCAGACGTAGGTCCATCATCACGACGAGCCCGGCGAACATCGCCAGCGAGATGAGGTGGAGCGTCAGCAAGGCGGGGAATGCGTAGAGGTGCTCGCGCATGGCGATGCTGCTTGGGAACGCGTCCACCCACTCGAACAAAGTACGAAGACTCACGAGCTCACCCACCGGGCGAGTGTTGGCCTAGGGCCGCCGGCACCGGCTAGCATGCTGATTTTAGTTAGCCTGACGATCACGGCGTGCAGCGTGGTGGTGCATCGCGATACGCCTCGTGGCAGAAATAACACGCATCTGCGACGTTGTTGGTGGCGTCACTCGCAGCTTCTTGATCTCTAGCCTCGGCCGCGACCAGCATGACGTCCGCCGCGTCCTTCAGATTCTGTGTGAACTCGGCCCAGTTGTCCTCAGACAACGGCACCGGCAAACCGTTCTCGCAAAGGCGTCCAGGGATCGTGATGAGGTTGGCCGCCTCACCCAAGGCGATCGCCGCGTTCTCAACCACCTGCCATCCAGCGTAAATGCCCGAGAAGCGCGCCGTAGCACCCCCCGACGCGTCCGCCGGCGGCGGATTGCCAGGATCGATCGATTGGACGTCGAATAGGATGTTGGAGTTGGTAAACAAGATGCCGCGCATCACCTGCGCGAGGGTACCCATGGCTTCGGGTGCGGGCTGGCGCGAGGTGCCCGCGCTCGCGCATGCGGTGAGCAACAGTACAAGAGCAGTGCCGACGAATCGCATAATAGACCTTTCGAAACAAAGACTATAGTGATGGGCGGGGGAACGCCTCCAAAAAACTGGTGGCGTGGGTGGTTGTCAATAGCCGCTCCAACGCCCCGGGGTCTCGCAGCGTCCCGGACACGGTATAGCGGAGGGAGCGAGTGAATTTGAATCCTGAGTCACTCCACAAGTTTCCGTCGGCGCACCCTATCGGGTTCCCGATGCCTCGGCGTCCAGACGTTCCTGGTAGCGCGCTCCACTGAGAATGTTCGAAAGGGCATAGTTCCCTTCATGACAGGCGTACTCGTAGATCTGGCCATCCAGCGCGGTCATCGGTACCTGGCCTCCCCATTGGCCCGTGTAGACGGTGGGATCGTCGATCGTGAACTCGTACAGGATGGTCTCCTCGTCGACCCGGCTGAGCCGCTCGATCACCCTCAGGTCCGGCGAGGGCGGCATGTTCACGAGGAAGGTCTGGAGAGGATGGAGGTTGGTAGTCTCGATCACGAGCACGTCACCCTCCCAGTGGGCCCACGAGTCACCCATCCACGGCCGGATGTGCTCGGGCAAACGAGGTCCATCCCCCATACGAATGATCCGGGCGTCGTGTACCATTTCGGCCATGATCAAGATGTGGTCGGCCGTTTGTACGATCGTGTGGTTGTTGTTGTACACGGCGTTGGGAATCATCGGCGGGCCGGCGCTGGAGCGCGATATGATGCACCGTTCCCGAAGGGGACGGTTCTCCGGGTGGTCGGCTTCACCGAATCGGTACCTGAACGCCTGGTACTCCGCCAGCTGGCGTCCCCCTTTGGGGGTCAAGCCCGGAATTCGCCCATCCGAGGGAATCGTGAGGAGCGAAGTCCTGGGTTCTCCATCCACTACGGCCACCCGGTCGCCCTGATCGATGAAGACGAGGTTGTAGCTCCCGACAGCACCAGCCACCTCCGGCGGCGGTCGGTCGGGGTCGCTCGGTTGGGCGTCGGCGATGGACCGCGCCTGGGCCCTCCGCTCGTGATCGCCGACTTCCTCCCAGGTGAACGTAGGGCCCTGGCCACGTGGGCGCTGGAAAGGAGTGAGTGTCCCGTTCGTCCAGTTACCCTGAAGGTCCGGGTGACCATCTGGCGTCCGGGGCATGACCCACTCGCCGGCTTGGGGGGCAGAACTCTGCGCGGCGGTAGATGATCCCAGCCCCAGTGTCGTGCCCGTGAGGCACAGCACCGTGAGGGCGGCTGAGTGAAGCGGGATCATGTGCTGAAGCCGCAGTAGGCGAGCTGAGACTCGCCGCCTATGACCTCATCGTCGTCGGTTCGCCGCTGCGTTCCCAGCACGCTCCTGATAACGCGCACCACTGAGAATGTTCGAGAGGGCATAGTTCCCTTCGTGGCAGGCGTACTCGAAGAGCTTGTCGTCCAGCGCCACCATCGGGATCTGGCCACCCCAGGGTTCGGTGTACGTCTTCGGATCGTCGATCGTGAACTCGTAAAGGATGGTCTTCTCATCCGCCCGGCTGAAACGCTCGATCACCTTCAGGTTGTCCGTCGACTGCCCACGGAATCTGTGGAGCGGATTGATGTTGGTCGTTTCGACTACCAACACATCACCCTCCCAGTGGCCCCAGGAATCACCCATCCACGGGCGAATGTGCTCCGGCAGCCGAGGGCCATCGCCGATTCGAATGATCCGGGCGTCGTGCACCATTTCGGCCATGATCAATACATGGTCGGCAGTCTGCACGATCGTGTAGTTGTTGTTGTAGAACCCGTTGGGAAGCATCGGCGGACCGATGTTGGTGCCGAAGGACACGATGCAACGTTCGCCGAGCGGGCGAACTTCGGGGTGATCGTAAAAGCCAAATTGTCGTGTCCTCGCCCGATTCGCCTGGGATTCCGCTATGGCTTCCGGCGTAAGTTCCGGAACACGGCCATTCGCAGGAAAAGTGACCAGCGAACTCATGGGCACCCCATCGACCCTGGCCACGCTGTTCCCACGGTCGATATATATCCCGTTGTACCCACCGACCATCCCGGCCGCACCGCCGGATCCGTCACCACCTGCAGGCGGAGCGATCCGGTCGGGATCACTCGACTGGCTCACCCTTTCGACGTAGTTCGCCGCCCCTCCCTCGAGCTGCGCCACCCGCTCCGCGCTCATGATCGGACTGTCTACCCCGCGTGGGCGTGTGAAGGGAGTGAGCGTCGCATTGCTCCAATTACCCTGGAGGTCCGGACGTCCATCGGCGGTGCGTGGCACCTGCCAATCTCCGGACTGTGCATACGCCACCGGGGGTGCAAAAAGCACCCCCGGGGCGACAGCTACACAGAGCGCCAAAAGCGCCCGCGCAAAAGACCGAATCATTTTTTACTCCTAAGTTCTTCCGATTAGCACCGGTCGCCGCCCGAACGACCTCTCTGCTCGGCTCCGTCCTCCGGAGCGCCCGTTCCGGACGATCCCAGGAAGAACTTCGTGCCGTCTTGCAGCGTAACGTCGCGGCCGTTGGCACGAGGGAGCGAATGGTCCTTCGCCTGATATCCGTCAACGATCAGGTGCGTACCAACCGGCAGACAGTCGCGACGGAGTCCACGGCGCTGGAGCACGTTGGGCGTTCCGCCCTCGACCATCCAAACCTGCTGGGAGCCGTCCTCCGCAGTCACATTGATGTGGATCCACGAGTGCGGATTCACCCATTCGACCCGCACGATCGGGCCTTCCAGACGGATCGGAGCATCCGGGTCGAACTCCGCCCCGAACGCGTGGTGGGCTACGGCCGGCCCAGTAGACATCACGATCATGGCAACGGCTCCGGCCGCCAACGTCGCGTACAGCATTCTGCCTTGCACGATAATCACCTCGGCTGATTCGGGTCTTGTGCTTCCGTACGCTCTTCGTACCGAGCACCCATCAAAATGTTCGACATCGCATAATTACCTTCATGGCAGGCGTACTCGTACAACCTGTCGTTCAGGGCATTCATCGGGACCTGCCCTCCCCAGGGTTCGGTGTACGTCGACGGGTCGTCAATCGTAAACTCGTAGAGAAGGACGTCCTCAGCTACCCTGCTGAAGCGCTCGGTCACCTTCATTTGCTCCGACGTATACGCCTGCAGGGGGTGGAGATTCGTGGTCTCCACCACTAACACATCCCCTTCCCAATGACCCCGCGAATCACCCAACCACGGACGGATATCGGAGGGCATGCGCGGGCTATCGTCATCGATCCTGATGATGCGCGCGTCGTGGACCATTTCGGCCATGATCAACACATGATCGGCGGTCTGCACGATCGTGTAGTTGTTGTTGTACCAGCCGTTGGGAAGCATCGGCGGACCGGCGTTGCTACCGAAGGATACCAGGCAGCGATCCGCGACTGGTCGCAACTCGGGATGGTCGGATGGACCGAACTCTCTTCTCGCCGCAAAAGCCTCCGATCTCCGCTCGCGGGCCTCGTCCGTCAGGGACGGCATACGACCGTCCGACGGCATGTTGATGAGTGAACTCAAGGGTTGGCCGTCCACATAGGCAACCTGCGTCCCGGGATCGATGTAGATCTCGTTGTAGCACGTGGTCGCTGCATCGATACAGATGGGATTCGTACCCCCCGCCTCAGGGGCATCACGGTCCGGATCAGTCGCCGTGGCTCGTTCGATGACGACGTCCGCTCTTCCCTGTTCGATATCATTGACTTGTTCAAACGTCAGGACCGGCCCGTAGGTACTGCGCCGCTGCAACGGGGTGAGCGTCGCGTTGGACCAGTTGCCCTGGAGGTCCGGATGTCCGTCGGCCGTGCGGGGCGTCACCCACTGGCCGGAACTAGATTGTGCGGAAGCGGGAGCGATCAGCCCTTCGGCTGCGATCCCCACGCAAAGCATCAAAAGCAAAGCGAAACAGCGCACGATTGTCTTCTCCTATTCTCTGGGGCGACCGAGTACTACGGCAGCTTCCGGTATTGTCCGTACAACAACTCCTCGACGAACTCCACGCACTTGAACACACCCAGGCGCGCGTTGTCTTCGACGTTTTTGTATAGCGTAAGGCTGATCGTCCAAGGGCGTGAAAACGTAGCCGGGTCCTCCAAAGTAGCCTCGTACGAAATGTGGTACGGGCTTATCATCGTGTAACGCTCCGTGACCCGCAACTGATAGCTCGCATGATTTCCGGCACGGTCGAGCCAGGCCTGACCCGTGAACCCGTTCGCCTCGATCACGAAGGTGTCGCCCTCCCAATGACCAACGGACTGGCCCATCCAAGAGTCGACCTGCGCCGGCCCCGGGTCCTGCAAATAGATGTTGCGATCTGCACCCGCGAATTCATACGTGATGAAGAACGCACGATCGCTCTGGAAGATCTGAAACGGGTAAGGCATGTACGTCGCACGTGGGACTCCAGGCAGGTAACACTTCACCGCCGGGTCGAGTGTGACCCAGTTCGCTCGATTCGTTTCCCTGGCTTGGCGTGCCGCAGGGAGATAGGGGATCTCGCCACCGTCGACGATGCCCATGCTCGGAGGAACGGCTCCCAGCGCGCCAAACGCAACCACTTCCGGAGAGGGTACGGGCACCACTGGTCCCGGTACCATCTGGAGCGCGGCGCGTGCCTGGTGGGGCTCGATGTCCCAGTGGGCGTTGCCGAGCGTTTGCCAGATGCCGTTCAGGTCCGGCCTCCCGGACGATAGCCTCGGAATATCCTGGGCCTGCCCATATGAGGGCATTAAGGCCACCGCAAGCAGGCCGAGGACCACGTTTCGGACGGCGCACCTGGGAGATCTGACCACACTCGACATCACTCAATCCTCCGGATTCTCGTTGCCTGGGACTCCATTTTACCTATAACCCCTGATTATATCGTGCTTTATCAGCTCTTGCCAGTTCGGAGTCAACTTCCTCGTGCAGCGCCCGTGTCGAGTACTTGGCGTCCAGACCGAATTTCGCTCGCCCAGGAAGGTCCGCACCTGTAGGATGGGCCACCTTTAGGATGGCCCGCCTAGAGGGACTCATTTCCGCAAAACGGCGGACGCTCGAACGTATTCCCGAGTTGGAGACGGGCGGACTGTTTTCTCCCCGCATCTCGGATCAACTGCGCAGCGAGTGTGAATCCCAGATCGAAGAGATGAAGTGTGAGCAAGAAGAACTCCGGGATCAGTTCCTCGACGTCGAGCAGGAGCGCAGGCTCCTCTACCTTCGCTCGCTGGGCGAAGAAAACACCCTGTACTACCAGATGTTCTCGAAGGGGCATCTGACGGAGCGCACATACCGAGGACTGGTCCATTCCGTCGAACTCCAGACCGAGGGTATCAGACACCAGGGCCGTCTACCCGACTACACACTCTACCCTCCGACGGGTGAACGGTTGGAAAGCACCGTCCATCGATTCTTGGACCAAATACCTGGCTTCGGCCAATGGGTTGAGAGGCTGCGTGCGGAGCGCATCGCGCGGGATTACGAGACAGCATGGGCCCGCTCCCAGAGCAGCCACCACGTGATGCTCGAAGTGGACGAGCTCAACGCGCGACCCGAAGTCGTGGAGGAGCTACGAGTCACGTACGGCCATTGGGAGGAGAAAGCGCGCGATCGGATCGACCAGAGCGCCGAGCAGTTTCCCGAATTCGTGGGTTCAGCTCAGGAACGTTTGGCCAAGAGAGTAGTCCTCCACGCCGAGAGAGAAGCCATTGAGGAGAAGTCCCGCGCCGGAATGATCCCCGAGGGGGTGGCGGAGGAGATGTTCGAGGACCTCGGGGCCGAGTTGAGGAAAGTCCGGGCGAGCCAGCCGGCGAAGCTCATGGTGGGTCCCGAGGAGCTTCTGAAGAACGTGCCCTTCTTCGCTGATATGCCCGAGAGTGAGTTTTCCATCGTGGCGGCCAAGCTTCGGAGAAGAACCGCGCCGGCTGGAGATGTCATCGTACGGCAAGGCGGATCGGGGTCCTCGTTGTTCCCCGTGGCGCGCGGCGTGATTCGGGTGTCCATGCTGGACGGCAATGAGACGAGGGACTTGGCGACGCTCATCGCGGGAGAATTCTTCGGCGAAATGGCGTTGCTCCATGGGATTCGCAGGACCGCCACGTGCCGGGCGATGACGCCTTGTGCGCTTTATGAGCTGCGCCGGGTCGATATCGACGTAGTCCTGA
>JAPYQK010000136.1 GCA_029941275.1 Longimicrobiales bacterium
CCACTTGCTTGACCGTTGCGGCGGGGTGTCGCACTGCTCATCGACATCTTTCTGGTGGGCCTGATCACGGTGCTTACGAGCGGGTTCGGGTTCGTAATCGGGGTTGTCGCCGCCGCCTTTTTCTTCAACCGGGCCACCAAGTCTGAACGGAGCGGCGGCTCCAAGATGTTGCGGATATTTCTCGGCTGTATGGGGGTCAGCGCCCTCTCACTGACCGCCGTGGTGGTGTTGGGGATTTGGTACGTGAACACCACGAACGACGATTTCAACGCCGGCGGGGGTGGGGTCGCTGCTAATGCCTCGATCGAAGACGGAGCTGACCGTGGGCTCCAGCTCGGGGCGCCTGGCGGCGCGTCAGCGGGTGGACTACGTAGCATCCTCGGTGGTCTCCAAGACGGGGCCCAACTCACCGGCGCGGATGACCCCGATGAGGCCGTGGCACTCGCTGTGGGCGTCGGACGTCGGCTCCTCGAACTGGCGGCCGGTGACACACCGCAGGACGTCGAGGATCTTCTTTTCGAGCTCATCCCCGAGGAAGTCGGTGATGTGGGCCGTGGAGAGATCCTTGCGCGTGCGATGGCCGAGTTGGACCCGGCCCGCGTGGTGCCGGCCGACCCTGCTGAGGACCTCCCAAGCACCCCCTCGGAGGTGGGGGCTGCTGAGTTGGCTCTGGCTCAAGCACTCGAGTTAGTTAGCGACACGATTGGGGAGCTCGAGCGGGATCTGGCGCGAGCCACCGGCGATCTCGGGGATACTCGTGATGCACTCGATGATGCCCAGCAGCAAGGTGGCGTGATCGAATAGTTCACCAGCCGGCTCGATTCGTTGAGTTTCAGTTTTGGTTGGTGGACGCTCTACTTCGCCATCCTGATGCCATGGGTGAAGGGCCAAACTCCGGGCAAGCGGGCGATGGGCGTGCGCGTCGTTCGTCTCGACGGACACCCGGTCACCTGGTGGCACGCGTTCGAACGGGCCGGTGGCTACGCGGCCGGCTTGGCCACCGGGACTCTGGGCTTCGCCCAGATCTACTGGGATGCGAATCGCCAAGCGATCCATGACAAGGTGGCGGGCACCGTAGTCATCCGTGAGGGAGCCCCAAAGGTACCCGGCAACTGGGACTTACAGAGCGCGGGACCGGGCACCAAGACCCAAGACGTCGAGCGCGCGTAGCGCACCGCATTGCCTTCTCGGTTGCCGCCGGCCGGCTCAATTGGTTTCTTACAGGTGTGGAGACGCTGCGCCGTCTGGGCCCTGCCGGATTCGAAAGTCGCCGGGATCCTTTTGCGGCTGATCGGCGTTATTCTCGGTACAGGTGAGTACTGTCTCGGCCTCGCTTGCAGGCCTCGGGCCAAGGATCGACGTGGAATGGTGATGAACGGAACGAACCCCGCCCACCGGGCGACCGCGCCGAACCAGCGGCCCGTGCGGCAACTTCTGCTCGTCTCGTTGGTGGTGCTTGGCGGCGTTGCGTGCGGCCCCGGAGCCTCTGATCAGGACCAAACGCAGGCCGCACACCTGACTTCCAGTAGAGCGGGAGAACTCCTTTCGGGTAGTGTTACCACTTCCGAGCCGGAGAGCCCACTAGCTGCGTTGACACGCACTCCGCGCGTCATGCCGACGCCTGAGCAGCTGGCCATCGACTCGCTCGGCGTGGACTTCGGGACGGATGAATCCCCTCTGCGAATCATCGAACTCTTCGACTACGGTTGCGGCTACTGCCGAATTTTCCACCAGGATACCCGCACCCCTCTTCACGAACAGTATGTGGACTCGGGTCAGTTGTACTGGAAGTCGGTCCCGTTCGTCACGGGCAACTGGCCGGCCTCAGTGCCGGTGTCGCTCGCCGCAGAGTGCGCACTCGAGCAGGGCCAGAGTTTCTTCGAGGCGATTTCCGACGTCATCTTCGAGCGCCAGAGCGACTGGAAAGCAGCCTCAGAGCCCGAGACTCTTGCGGATGAGTTCGCCCAGGAGGTTGGGCTCGATATGGTACGGTATCGAACCTGTCTCGAGGGTGACGAGCGTCTCTGGAGGCTCCAGGCACATACCCGCCTCGCTCAGGATCTTGGGGTTGATGGGACACCTACGTTCTTTATCGTCGGCGTAGGGCCATTGACCGGCGCGCTTCCCCTGGAGGCGTTCCAGCAGGTGTTCGATACCGTGCTCGTCCAGGTAGCCGCCCAGCAGCCCTGACGGTGAAGCGGCGCCTGAGTCGTTCTGTCCTTGTGGCCAAGCGGGCCCTGTCGCTGATGCTGCTTGCGGTCGTTTCGTGCGGGCACGACCTGACGGACGGTCCCCAGTGCCGTCCACTAGGGCCGTCGATAGCGCTTCCCGCCGTTCTCCGTGAAACCAGCGGCGTCGCCGTCGGCATCCGAAACCCGGAGATGGTGTGGACACACAACGACGGGCGTCGACCATTTCTGTACGCGGTGGATAAGGACGGCCAAATCAGGGCCCGAGTAGAGCTGAACCGAACCCCCGTTGATTGGGAGGACATCGCTCGCGCCCCCTGTGATCTCGGCAGCTGCCTATACGTTGCGGACACCGGGGACAACGGGGAGCGCCGCAACGACATCTCCTTCTACCGCCTGGCCGAACCGGACGAGCTGGGCGATGGGGCGGCAGATGTGGTGCGATACCGAATGGAGCTACCGGACGGACCGCGGGACATTGAGGCGATGTACGTCCTGCCCACAGACCGGGTCTTCTTCGTCACCAAGGGACGCAACCATCCGATTACCGTCTACCGCTACCCTCTTCCTCTCCGCCCGCAGGACGTCGTGACGCTCGAAGAGATCCAACGCCTCACGACCGGTTTTGCATCCTTTCCGCAAATGGTGACCGGGGCCTCGGCCACGCTCGACGGAAACGCCGTGGTCGTCCGCACCTATCAGAGTCTGGAGTTGTTCGGCGTTTCCACGGAAGGGCGACTCCTCCGGAGCGAAGGCCAACTCATAAGTATCCGCACGTTGGGCGAGTCACAGGGAGAGGGTGTGGCGATCGGAACCGACGGGACGATCGTCCTGAGCTCGGAGGGCGCGCTTGGATATGGCCCCTCCATCAACTTTCTGACTTGTGGGCCGAGCGACGGATCCGCGGAGGAGTGATGTCTCACTAAGGGTCGGCGGCCCTCGCCAGAGACCAAAACGCGACGCCACCCGTAGGATCCCCTCAGACTCCACCGGCTAACTCCGGCGATTCCAAAGCTTTCTCGCGTCGGAGTCGGTGGGCCCGTCAGGACGCGTAATCGGAGTAGACATGACGCCCCAGATGGTGGTCCGGGCTCGCGCGAACGCGAAGCGGGGTGGGTACAAGAACGTGGATTTCCACCTCGGCGAGATCGAATCGCTGCCCGTGGCCGGGTAAAGGCCGAACAGAACACCCGCGAAGAGTGAGGCGACTATAGTGAAGGCGAGGACCGGCGCGTTGATCCCGATCTGGTCGACACGAGGGATATCGGCCGGCAACACGCGCCGGAGGAGTGCCACGCCGGAGAAGGCCAGGGCAAGCCCGAGCCCGCCACCAAGAAGAACGAGTGTGGCGCTTTCCGCCAAAGACCTCCGCAACAACTGGCCCCGACCCGCCCCCAAGGCCGCGGCCCCGGCCAAGACCCCAACGAGCGTGGTGAAGCCACCCACCAACTGATCCAAAGCGGGTGTGACATTGGCACCCCAGCCACGATTGCTCTCTGGGTTCTCCTGCGCGACGCCAGCGGAAATCATGTCCATTTCGACCCGCGCCTGGTCCACGGAGACACCCGAATTCAGGCGGCCCACCACGTTGTAGATGCGCATACCGCGTACATCGAGTGATCCTGTGTCGATGGCCAGGGGTTTCCAGATCTCGACGTCTCGAGCGCCCGGCGGGAACTCGAAGTCGGGCGGCATCACCCCCACCAGCGTGTAGGGCTTCTTGCCCAGATAGACCGCGGAACCGATCACTTCCGGATCGGCACCAAAGCGTTGAGTCCAAAAGCCGTGGGACAGAATCGCCACGAAATCATTGCCCGGTATGGCTTCCTCTTCTCGAAACGCGCGCCCCAGGGTGGGCTGAACACCCACGACCCCGAAAATGGTGGGTGAGATCTGTGCCCCTGAGACCCGCACCGACTCGCCCTTCCTCTCTCCGGCCATGATGAAGGACTGGAAGTTGTAGGCGCCCAGGGAGGCGAACGATTGAGATCGCTCCACCCAGTCCAGACAAGTCGCCCCGGCCACTTGATCCTGCGCGATGTCGAGCCGGGGGTTGGCCTCCCACAGCGTCATGACCTGATCGGGCTCGTTGTACGGAAGCGGCCGTAGGACTACGCCGTTCACCACGCTGAAAATCGCGGTGTTGATTCCGATCCCGAGCCCCAACGTGGCCATCACGACCAGCGTGAAGCCGGGATTGTTACGGAGCGTTCGGAAGGCAACTCGGAAATCTTGCATAGATAAACAAGGTTGGGTCGCTGCAGTGATGTTGCACCTAGCCTGGACGCTGAGGAAGCGTCCGTCTGCCGAGCCGGATTCGGGACTGGACGGGCGAGCTTCCAAGTCCGATGTTGACAGCCTTAAGTGTTGGCCCCCGATTAGCCTGATGCCGACAGGGGGAAACGCCCCGTTGTGATCAATGGACACGCCGGAAATTGGAGAGTCAAAATGAAACCGTCTCTTACTTCACGTCTTAGTGTGCTCGTGGCAGTTCTGGTCGCCGGAGCGCCCGGGCTACTCGTGGGACAGGTTGCTGACCCAGACGCGACTCGTTTTGACGATGCCATCGAAACGTTCACTTCGTACGACGCGAAGAACAGTTTTCCCGCCGACGCCACCGTTTTCGTAGGCAGCTCCAGCATCGTGTTTTGGGACACGGGCACCCGGTTTCCCGGAATGCCGTTGATCAATAGGGGGTTCGGAGGTTCTCAGATGTCGGACCTGGTCCACTACGTCCAGGAGACGGTGCTCAGGTACTCGCCACGGACCGTCGTGGTCTATGAGGGAGACAACGACACAAGCGTGGGCAAGCAGAGTCCACAGATCCTCGCCGACTACCAGGAATTCGTCGAGGCGGTCCTCGAGGCCCAGCCATCCACCCGCATCGTCATCATGTCGATCAAGCCGAGCTTGGCCCGCTGGGACGTTTGGGACGAAATGCAGGCCTCCAACGCCGCGATCGAGGCTTACGCAAACACCGACGCTCGTGTGGACTTCGTCGACGTCGGCCCGGCCATGCTCGGAAGTGACGGCTTGCCGATGCCCCAGCTCTTCGTTGGAGACGGGCTCCACATGACCCCAGCCGGTTACGATATCTGGGATGAGATCATGACGGAGGCGCTCATGCCGCGGCGCCACAGTCAGGGCGGCGGGGGCCACAACTAGCCACCCACCCCGCAAGAGGCGTTGCGAGCGGGGGAGTGCGGTTCACCCGGGCGGGGCGCGTGCGCTAGTCGTCACTCCCGAGGTAGCGCAGGAATATCACAGCGAGCTCCCCGGCCAAGTGTTGGTCTTCGATTCCGTCCGGACGATCGCCCCAGGCGAAGATGAATCGACTCCGGAGTGTCGCGAACACCTGAAGCGTAGCGAGCCGAACGGCATCATCGGGTTCGCTGTGCGTGAACTCCTCGGCGCGCAACGATAGAAGGCGAATCAAATGGTCTGCGATGGTGTTATCCAACTCCGCCGTCCGGTCCAGAAGGTCATACTCCGTGTGGGTCATCGCGTGAATCAGAAAGGCACGAAGTAGTGCCCCATGCGCATGCATCCACACGACCGCCATTCGAGTGAACTGGGTCACGATCTCCTTGGGGCCCGCCGCCGCCCATCTCGATGGGGATAACACGCCCGCCCAGCCCTCTTCAGCGTCGGACCAGAATCTGAGGGCCAAGTATGCGAGCAGGGCGTCCCTTCCGTCGAAGCGAGCGTAAAAACTCCCCGACCCGATCCCGGAGCGCTGCAGAATGCTCTGCACAGTCGCCCCCTCCAGGCCGGACTCAGCAATGAGATCGTGGGTGGCCGAGATCATCCGCTCGAACGAATCTCGGCTCCGCGGCTGAAGAGGGAGTCGCACGCCCGGCGGGGCTGCCTCCTCCTCTGCATGAGGGGCCCGGCGCTCGTCACCAGAAACGCTTGCGACGCGACGGAGTCCCTCCTCGGTAAACGCCACGGCTCGCTCCACAACCTGGGTCGAGGGTCCGGAGGCCCCAGCTAAGGCCTTCGCTATGAAATAGAATTTGAATGCAAATTCCAATAGAGAGCGAGAGTGCAAACACCGCAAGGGTTTCCCGTCTCAACTCCAGATGTCGAAGAACAGTTCGCCGTAGCACCCTGGGGCGTATCGGGTAAGCGCTCCGAGCCGCGCTTCCATGGATCGTCTCTGCCACGTTCAAGCCGGACACCAAGATCTCGTCGGCGTGGTCAGAAAGAACCGAGGACGAAAGCACGGCGTCCACCGCATCGGCCACCTTGATTATTCGAGCGCCAATCGGGATCTCGTTTCCCGCCAGTCCGTCTGGATAACCACCGCCATCCACGCGCTCGTGATGGTGTCGCACCGCACCAAGCACGGCCTCAGGGTACGACGAAAGTGACTCCAGTAGCTCTACGCCAAGCGTCACATGAGATTCGATCATCCTCCGCTCAAGGACGGTGAGAGGCCCCTTCTTTCGCAAGATCTCCAAGAATATTTTGTCAATCTTGCCAATGTCGTGCAATAAAGCAGCGGTCTCGACCTGCTTGGCTTGGGCGGTCGACAGCCCCGAGTATTCGGCGATCCGACGAGACAACATCGAAACGCGTTGAGAATGTCCCGACGTGTACGGATCTCTTACGTCAATCGCCTTGACCAAAGCCTTCAAGAGGTTGGCGCTCGCCTCTTGAAGCTGGGAGTTTCTATAGTACGCCATCCTAATGAGCAGCAGCGGGAAAATGACCAATAGGAAGCCAGCAATCTTGTAGTCCATGTAGAAAACGGCCATTAGAATCGAGAACGGGCTGATGAGAAGATCGTACAGCAGGTTCGTGCCCGACCGACCTACAAGGAGTCCCCACGCCTTCGCAAACGGCATGTCCTCAAGAATCGTGATGCCAACGGATACTGCCCCATTATTTATCGCGAGGAAGGCAATCCCGAATCCGACCAGCTCGACGCCTTGGACTTCGAGGGCGGTACCCGACATCGCTTGCCCAACCCCACCCAACCACTGAAACACGAGGCCCCCAACGATAGTCGAAAGCAGGTACTGACTGATGTTGAAGGTTGCTTTGATAGGCTCGTTTCGGCGAACAAGAACCTCGCCAAAAACGCCTGTGGCGGCATGAAAGATTACGGCAGGGATCGGGCCGAAGAGCAGAATACAGGCAAGCAATGGCAGGAAGGTAATCGACGAACTGCCGGAGTTGCCTCCAACCTTGACCGCCAAGGACAGGGATTCCGAGACGAGACCCAAAATGACGAGCGCCAGAAGACCCGCCCGAGCCTCTTAGGGCAAGGCGGCCAGACTCATCCAATCCAATAGAGCGAGGGAACCCACGGCAAGCGCCGCGACGGCCCCAACGTATACCCTAAACGACGTCTTCTGCATTACGCGAACCCCCCCCCCGACAGGCCTACTCATAGACCTGAAATACCTCTGAAAAGCATCTCGCCAAAA
>JAPYQK010000137.1:0-6069 GCA_029941275.1 Longimicrobiales bacterium
GCATCGACATCAACCACATCTGTTACGTCCACATCGACAAGAAGAAGAAGTTCCCAGCCACGGCGCTTCTCAGAGCTTTCGGCTCCGGGACGGACGCGGACATCTACAAGCTCTTCTTCACGACCAAGTCGGTCAATCCGATGGCCCTCGACAAGCAGGGTGCCAAGGAGATCCTCGGCAACGTGCTTGCGGAGGAGATCATCGATCGCGGCACGGGCGAGGTGTTGATCGAGGCGTCCACCGAAGTCGATGAGGACGTGGCCGAGACCTTGGAACGAGCCGGGCGCAAGAAGGTCAAAGTCTACACCAGTAAGCAGGAGACCGGACGGGAGAGTCCGATCATCAAGAACACCTTACGCAAGGATCCCACCAACAGCGAAGAAGAGGCGCTGTCGGCTATTTACTCTTTGCTGAGGCCCGGCGACGCACCCAACATGGAGACCGCGCGGGCTGCGATCGAGCACGTGTTCTTCAACCCGAAGCGGTACGATCTCGGCCGAGTGGGTCGCTACAAGATCAACAAGCGTTTGGGTTTGAAGGTGCCGACGCATGAGACGGTCCTCACCAAAGAAGACTTCATCGAGATCCTCCGCTATCTCATCGAGTTGAGCGAAGGGCGTGGATCCACGGACGATATTGACCACCTCGGGAATCGCCGGGTCCGCACGGTGGGTGAGCTCATCGCCAACCAGTTCTCGGTCGGGTTGTCTCGGATGGCGCGTCTGGTCAAAGAGCGCATGTCGATCAACACGGACCCCGAGAAAATCAACATCGATGACCTCGTGAATGCACGAACTGTGTCTGCGGTCATCCAAGCCTTTTTCGGCTCGTCTCAGCTCAGCCAGTTCATGGACCAGACGAACCCGTTGGCCGAAATGACCCACAAGCGCCGTCTTTCGGCCCTCGGACCAGGCGGGCTGACGAGGGAACGTGCCGGGTTCGAAGTGAGGGACGTTCACTATTCGCACTATGGGCGCATGTGTCCCATCGAGACGCCAGAGGGACCGAACATCGGCCTCATTACGTCGCTTACGACGTACAGCCGGATCAATGAACTCGGTTTCGTCGAGACGCCTTACCGCAGAGTGGCCAACAAGAAAGTCACGAACCGCATCGAGTGGCTGTCGGCCAACGAAGAGGAAGAGGTGCGGATCGCTCAGGCCAACGCTCCCCTGGATGGCAAGGGCAACTTCGTCAACGAGTTCGTTCTGTGCCGGGAGCGAGGTGACTTCCCGCTGCTCAAGCCGGAAGACATCGACTACATGGACGTCGCGCCCGACCAGCTCGTGTCGGTGGCGGCGGCGCTGATCCCGTTCCTCGAGCACGATGATGCCAACCGCGCGCTCATGGGTTCGAACATGCAGAGGCAGGCGGTACCGCTTCTGTTTCCCGATGCCCCGCTCGTCGGGACCGGCCTCGAGTTCAAGGTGGCTCGGGACTCCGGGGCGGTCATCACGGCGCGTCGAGGCGGGAAGATCGTTCGCGTCACCGCTGACGAGGTCGTCGTTGACACCGGCCTGATTGCGACCGGTCAGACCGACCAGCCCCTGGCGAAGCTAGCCCAGTACGATCGCTACCGGCTCAAGAAATTCTGGAGGACCAATCAGGACACGGCGATCAACCAGAGACCGTTGGTGGTGGACGGGCAGGCGATCAACCCGGGTGACATCATTGCCGATGGGCCCTCGACCGACAACGGCGAGCTGGCGCTGGGCCGAAACGTGCTCGTCGCGTTCATGCCGTGGTACGGCTACAACTATGAGGACGCGATCGTCATCAGTGAGAAGCTGGTGAAAGAGGACGTGTTCGCATCCATCCACATTCAGGAGCTCGAGCTTCACGTACGGGACACCAAGCGGGGGATGGAGGAGATCACCCGCGAGATCCCGAACGTCGCAGAAGAGAGTCTGGTCGATCTCGACGAACGGGGGATCGTCCGGGAGGGCGCCCGCCTCAAATCAGGCGACATTCTGGTTGGCAAGATCACGCCCAAGGGTGAAACTGAACTCTCCCCCGAAGAGAAGTTGCTGACGGCGATCTTCGGCGAGAAAGCCAAGGACGTGAAGGATTCTTCCTTGCGAGTTCCGCCCGGAATGAGCGGCACGGTCATCGATGTGAAGATCTTCTCACGCCGTATCGACGATCCGCTGATCGAGAAGGAACACGGCGCTCGCATCGGAGAACTCAGGCAGTTCGAGCGCGACGAGATCCACCGGGTCACGATTGCCAGGGACGACGAGCTCCGCGAGCTCTTGCACCTCAACACGGTGGCTCTGGCCCTCCGAAAAGGCACCGTGGAACCATTCCTCAAGGAAGGAACGAAGCTCACGCAGGATGCGCTCGCCGATCTGGACTTTTCACAACTCGACCTCAGCACGCTGAAGGTGAAGAGTAAGCCTACGAGCGAGAAGGTCCGGAGGGTGATCGATGAGGCTCAGCGCCGCATCGAACGCGTGAGGCGGAAGACGGAGGAGTCGATCGACAAGGTCTTTCAGCCGGACGAACTTCCGCCCGGTGTGGTTCAACTCGCCAAGGTCTACATCGCGGAAAAACGTCAGATTTCCGTGGGTGACAAGATGGCCGGGCGCCACGGAAACAAGGGGATCATCGCCAGGATCGCTCCGGAAGAGGACATGCCTTTCCTTCCGGATGGGACGCCAGTGGAGATCGTGCTGAATCCGTTGGGCGTGCCTTCCAGGATGAACGTGGGGCAGGTTCTCGAGACCCATCTCGGGTGGGCGGGACGAGTCCTTGGTTTCGAAGCGAAGACTCCGGTGTTCCACGGTGGTTCAGAGGACGAAGTAGGGCTCCTACTCAAGCTCGCGGGCCTTCGTTGGGCGCATCAATGCCTTGATATCAAGGCCGAGATTCCGGCCCTCGATGCGACATCGACAACCAGTTTGATCGATCTGGCGCATGATTTACCGCAGCGCGATGTAACACTTGCCAGCAAGAGCAACGGGAACGGCAGCGACCCGCGACGGGTCGGGATCGGACGAACGGTCGACGCCTATCTGGGACTCGAGCTCTCGAAGTCCCAAGCGGGATTCTTCGACGACCTGAAGGCTTATCTGGTCCAGGCCGGGAAGGAACTGGCCGCTCGACGGGATGTCCCGTTTGCGGGGGGTTTCCCCGCGATCGCACAGCTCTCTCGGAAGAGGAAGCTGGATGCCGGTCTGGACGCCGCTTCACTCGAGATCATGGATGCCGCCAAGATTCTGCCAAACGGCAAAATCATGCTCCGCGACGGGCGCAGTGGCCGGCAGTTCGACTTCCCGGTCACGGTGGGTGTCATCTACATGCTGAAGCTCAGCCACCTCGTGGATGACAAGATCCACGCTCGAAGCATCGGCCCCTACTCGCTGGTGACTCAGCAGCCCCTTGCCGGTAAGGCGCAGTTCGGTGGCCAACGGTTCGGGGAGATGGAGGTGTGGGCGCTGGAAGCGTACGGCGCGGCGCACACGCTTCAAGAAATTCTCACGGTGAAGTCCGACGACGTCACGGGCCGCTCGAAAGTCTACGAGGCCATCGTGAAAGGTGACAACCTTCCACAACCCGGAATACCGGAGTCATTCAACGTGCTTGTCAAAGAACTTCAGGCGCTCGGCCTGAGCGTCACGCTCGGGCGGGAGGAATAGACCATGATTGATTTCCCGAGAACGCGAGATCAAAGCTCCGCCGACTTCGACTTCATCCAGATCAAGATTGCGTCTCCGGAAGAGATCCGATCGTGGTCCTTCGGCGAGGTGACGAAGCCCGAGACGATCAACGACCGTTCCTTCAAACCCGAGCGGGATGGTCTGTTCTGTGAGCGCATCTTCGGTCCGGTAAAGGACTGGGAATGCCACTGCGGCAAGTTCAAAAGAATCCGCTTCCGCGGGCACGTGTGCGACCGCTGCGGTGTCGAAGTCACCCTGTCCAAGGTTCGTCGCGAACGGATGGGCCACATTGAGCTTGCGGTGCCGGTCTGCCATATCTGGTTCTTCAAGACACTTCCCAGCCAACTGGGATACCTGGTCGGGATGACCCTCCGCGACCTGGAGAAGGTCATCTATTATGCGTCTTATGTGGTGACGCATCCGGGCAAGCAGGACGTCGAATTCCTCGATCTCCTGGACGAGGACGAGTATTACGATCTTCGCGTAAAATCGCGTGAGGGGGGCGACGAAAGGTTCAAGGCCGAGATCGGTGCCGAGGCGGTTCGCACGCTCCTCTTAAAGCTGGACAGCCCCGAAAGACGGATCAATGACCGCAATTCGGACGGCAAAGGACTTGCCCGTTTGGCCAAGTGGCTGAGGATCGAGATCGCGACGGAGACCTCGCAGCATCGCAAGAAGAAGAAGCTCAAGAGACTGAAAGTCGTCGACGCGCTCCGGAATTCCGGAAGCACGCCAGACGAGAGAAATCGTCCTGAGTGGATGATCATGGACGTGGTTCCGGTGATTCCGCCGGATCTGCGCCCCCTCGTGCCCCTGGACGGAGGTCGGTTTGCTACGTCCGACCTGAACGATCTCTACCGAAGGGTCATCAACCGGAACAACCGTCTCAAGAAGCTGATCGACATGCGCGCCCCGGAGGTCATCCTCCGGAACGAGAAGCGGATGCTCCAGGAGGCCGTCGACGCTTTGTTCGACAATGGGCGACGGTCGAAAGCGATCCGTGGCCGCGGGAAGCGTCCATTGAAGTCGTTGTCCGACATGCTCAAAGGAAAGCAGGGACGCTTCCGGCAGAACCTGCTCGGGAAGCGCGTCGACTACTCCGGTCGTTCCGTCATCGTGGTAGGTCCCGAGCTCAAGCTGCACCAGTGTGGGCTCCCGAAAGCGATGGCCGTTGAGCTCTTCAAGCCGTTCATCATTCATGAGTTGGAGAAGCGGGGAGAGGCCGAGACCGTCAAGCGGGCGAAGAAGATCGTCGAACGCAACGACCCCAAGGTCTACGAGGTCCTCGAGGACATCATCAAGGACCACCCGGTGTTGCTGAACCGGGCGCCCACGCTTCACCGGTTAGGAATTCAGGCTTTCGAGCCGGTGCTTGTGGAGGGAAAGGCGATCCGGATCCATCCGCTTGTGTGTGCGGCCTTCAACGCCGACTTCGACGGCGACCAGATGGCGGTCCATGTGCCGCTTTCGTTTGAGGCGCAGTTGGAGGCGCGGGTGTTGATGCTTTCGAGCAACAACATTCTGCTCCCCTCGAACGGGCGCCCCGTGGCGGCTCCGTCACAGGACATGGTGATTGGCGGATACTATCTGACGAAGCCCTCCCTGGAGATCTCCGATCTCGAAGAGGTGGCGTACAACAGGAAGGCGCCCAAGAAGGCACGAGCCGATGCCGACGAGGCGTTGGACAAGGTCTTTAAGGACGCGCCCCGCTTCTCGAATTTCGGAGAGGTGGAGATGGGCATGGAGGCCAGGCGCTTGGAGTTTGGAAGTCCATGTTGGTATTGGGTCGGCGCCCACACCGAGGAGGACCAAGAAGTTGCGGGTAAGTGGGTGCGTAGCACGGCAGGCCGGGTGCTCTTCAACTCCATCATTCCCGAGGAGATGGGGTTCATCAATCAGACTTTCGGAAAGAAGGAGTTGGGCGACCTCATCTTCGACTGCTTCACGACGGTCGGCCTGTCTAGGACGACCGAATTCCTCGACCACTTGAAGGACTTCGGTTTCCGCTACGCCACCATGGGTGGGGTCAGTGTGGGGATTGCGGACCTGGAAGTGCCGAGCGAGAAGTTGGAGATCATCCACAAGGCCGGCGAGCAGGTCGCACGATTCCAGAAAGCCTACGCCAGTGGGTACATCTCCAACGGGGAGCGCTACAACAAAGTCATCGACACGTGGACGCACGCGAACAACGACGTGGCGGACGCCATGGAAAAGCGGCTGGCCCGTTCTCAGGAAGGGTTCAACCCCGTCTACATGATGATGACGTCGGGCGCGAGAGGAAACCGCGACCAGATGCGGCAACTCGCCGGAATGCGGGGCCTGATGGCGAAGCCGCAAAAGAAGCTTACCGGGGGCATTGGTGAGATCATCGAGAGTCCAATCAAGGCGAACTTCCGCGAGGGCCTCACGG
>JAPYQK010000137.1:6079-7615 GCA_029941275.1 Longimicrobiales bacterium
GTGGTCGAGTACTTCATCTCGACCCACGGGGCCAGAAAGGGACTCGCCGACACGGCCCTGAAGACGGCCGACGCTGGCTACCTCACGCGGCGATTGGTCGACGTGGCCCAGGACGTCACGATTACCTCAGACGACTGCGGGACGATTCTAGGCCTGGAGATGGTCGCTCTCAAAGAGGGTGAAGACATCATCGAGCCCCTTCCCGACAGAATCGTGGGCAACGGTGCTCTCGAGGACGTCTACGATCCGATCGACGGCGAACTACTCGTCGCGGCGGGTCAGCTCATCGAGGAAGAGGCGGCCGAGGCGATCGAGGCGGCCGGGATCCAGGTGGTACGGATTCGGTCCGTCCTCACGTGTGAGTCGAAGCGAGGACTTTGCCGGATGTGTTACGGACGTAACCTGGCGACCATGCAGGTCGTGGACATCGGTGAGGCCGTGGGTATTTTGGCTGCCCAGTCCATCGGCGAGCCGGGCACGCAGTTGACGCTTCGGACTTTCCACATCGGAGGTACTGCAGCTCGAATCGCGGCTCAGACGCAGCGCCGCTCGAAGATCGACGGCGTCGTGTCTCTGGATCGCGTCACGTCGGTGAAGACGCCGGATAATGATCAGATCGTTACTTCTCGCGAGGGCCAGATCATACTGAAGACGGCCGAGGGACTCGTGCGGAGTCGTCTCAGCGTGCCATACGGTGCCACCCTGGTGGTCGCGGAGGGACAGACCATCGATTCGGGCGATCAGTTGTTCAGTTGGGACCCGTACTCGGAGCCCATCGTGGCCGACTCGACTGGTGTCCTGAAGTTCGTCGACATCGTCGATGATCAGACGATGCGCGAAGAGCTGGACGAGTCTACGGGCCGACGCCAGATGACCATCATCGAGGATCGGGACAAGAAGCTCCACCCGACCATTCAGATCCGGCGGAAGGGCAAGAAAGGCGACAAGCTCCGTGAGTTCATCATGCCGGTGGGAGCCCAACTCACGATCCACGATGGTGACGAGGTAGCGGCGGGTGACACCATCGCCAAGATCAGCCGCGAGGTTTACAAGACGAGGGACATTACGGGCGGATTGCCGCGCGTGGCCGAACTCTTCGAGGCTCGCCGACCGAAAGATCCGGCGGTCATCACTGAAATCGATGGTGAGATCCGCTTCGGTGACATCAAGCGGGGTAAGAGAGAAGTCCTGGTTACTCCCGAGACTGGAGAGGAAGACGAAAGGGCCTACATGGTACCGGTCGTCAAACACATGCGGGTGCACGAAGGTGACCGCGTGCGTGCGGGAGACCGCCTCTCTGAGGGGCCGATCAATCCGCACGACATCTTGAAGATTCGGGGCCCGAGAGCCGTTCAGGAATATCTCCTCAACGAAATCCAGGAGGTGTACCGACTCCAGGGTGTGAAGATCAACGACAAACACATCGGCGTGATCGTGCGCCAGATGCTGCAAAAGGTGAAGATCACTGACCCGGGAGAGACGATCCTTCTGGAGGGAGAGAACGTCGATCGGGTGGAGTTCCGGGAAA
The DNA here is from genome assembly GCA_029941275.1 of Longimicrobiales bacterium. GTDB lineage: Bacteria > Gemmatimonadota > Gemmatimonadetes > Longimicrobiales > Gaopeijiaceae > UBA822. Next base: position 7,608 of record JAPYQK010000137.1, read on the forward strand.
TCAACCAC
>JAPYQK010000138.1 GCA_029941275.1 Longimicrobiales bacterium
AAGAATCTCTTCAACAAAGAGGGCGAACTAGATCTAGACCTGGAAGATGAAGTCGATCTGGCAGCCGGGGTTGATGAGGGCTGTCGGGGAATTTCCGGCGAAGCCGGGCGACCTGCTCAACTATCCTCCCGCACCCCCCCCGTGGGGCGGGCGTTGTGCGGCTCCAGTCATCATGATCACCGGGGAGCGGGACAGAGGGCCCTCCGCAGGGCAGTCTACGGCGAAGCCGTAGAGCGAAGCGCTGACCGAAGAAGGGGCCCTCTGTCCCTCTCCCCGATCACCAAGAAAAAAAGGAGCCGCCCTACCCCCGCCCGTGGCACTTTTTGTATTTCTTGCCCGACCCACAAGGACAAGCATCATTCCGCCCGGGCTCCTTGGTGGCGGTCACGGGCGAACGCACGCGAGCTTCACCGCGGTTCGTGACCAGCTCATTCGGGTCCTGGGGAGAGGCGACCCCACTCACGGAGCCCAGGGGCACCGTCCGGCCGCCACCGCCTCCGCCTGAACGAGCGCTCTTGGCCATGCCCAAATCGTCGACGTTCCCCCCACCGCCGGGGCCGGGTGCGGGGCCCGCAGCTAGTCGGGCCTGCGCCATCGCCCCCCCACCTCCTCCATCCTCCATTGGCCCCGAGTAATGCACCTTTTGAGCGGGTCGAGGTTGCTGTCGCGGCTGCCCCAACTGAGCCTTGAAAATCAGGTTTCCGACCGTCCCACGCAGATCGTTCATGAGGTCCACGAACATCTCGTAGGCCTCCTTCTTATACTCGACGAGCGGGTCCTTTTGTCCCCATCCGCGGAAGCCGATCGAGGCCTTGAGGTGATCGAGATCGTAGAGGTGATCCTTCCACTTACCGTCGATGACACTGAGCATGATATAGCTGGTGACACCCTCAGCGTGCTCCCCGAAGCTCTTGATCTTCCGATGGAACTGCCCGTGGACGGCGTCCACCGACATCCGGTGGACCTCGTGTTCTTCGAACTCGTGCTCCTCGACGTTTTCGCTCGGCAGGTCCTCGACGACGGTGAAGAAGTCCAGCCCCAGCCGCCGCTTCAGGCCGGCGAGGTCCCATTCCTCTTCTTGCTCGGACTCCACATACTCGTCGACGGTGGACTGGACGGTGTGCTCTATCATCTCCCACATCTCGCCTTTCAGATCCTCTCCGCCTTCCAGGGCGAAAAGCCGGCGATCGTAGATGACTTCGCGCTGCTGGTTCATCACGTCGTCGTAATCCAACAGACGCTTCCGCGACTCGAAGTTGTTTCCCTCGACCCGCTTCTGCGCGGTCTCGATGGATCGGGTCACTAGAGGGTGTGTGATGACCTCACCCTCGGAGGCACCCAGCTTGTCCATCGCGTTCGCCAAACGATCACCGACGAACAGCCGCATCAGATCGTCCTCGACCGAGATGAAAAACTGCGACGCCCCGGGATCGCCCTGACGCCCTGAACGGCCCCGAAGCTGGCGGTCGATCCTTCGGGATTCGTGCCGCTCGGATCCGAGAATGTGCAGGCCGCCCACTTGAATGACGTAGTCGTCGGGTTTGTCCTCGAAATCCATCTCGCGCGTGGGATCCACCGGCGCAAGCTCTTCGAGATCCAGTCCGCGTTCTCTTGCCCACGCCACGGTCCGGGCCGCGGTGACGCCTTCTCCGAGTTTGATGTCGGTTCCGCGCCCGGCCATGTTCGTGGCGATCGTCACAGCTCCCGCCTGCCCAGCCTCAGCCACGATCTCCGACTCCGCCTTGTGCTGCTTGGCGTTCAGAACGTTGTGCGGAATGCCGCGGCGCTTGAGCATCCGCGAGAACGTTTCCGAGATCTCTACGTTCGTGGTTCCCACCAGAACGGGGAGCTCCATTTTGTGGAGCCGGTCGATCTCGTCCATCAGCGCTTGGTACTTCTCTCTCTTGGTACGGAAGATCAGATCGTCTCGATCGTCGCGGATGATCGGGCGGTTGGTGGGGATCACGAAGACATCGAGCTTGTAGATCTGGTGGAACTCGTTTTCCTCCGTCTCCGCCGTTCCGGTCATCCCGGCCAGCTTGTCGTACATGCGGAAGTAGTTCTGGATGGTGATGGTGGCGAGCGTCTGGGTCTCACCTTTGATCTCCACACCTTCTTTCGCTTCCACGGCCTGGTGGAGCCCGTCACTCCAGCGCCGACCGGCCATTTGGCGACCGGTGAACTCATCGACGATCACGACCTCGCCGCCCTCGCCGATGATGTACTTCTCGTCTTTCTGGAAAAGGGTGTAGGCCTTCAGGAGTTGATGGATGACGTGGATTTTTTCGCTCTTGGCGGCGTATTCGGCCTCGAGCCGAGACCTCATTTCCCGCTTGGAGTCCACCGTAATCGATTCGTCCTCCTCAAGCCCTCCAATCGCCTCCGACAGGTCGGGAACGACAAAAGCGTCGGCGTCTCCGGGGGACAGCTCGTCGAGACCCGCGTCCGACAGGTGGACATTGTGCCCTTTTTCGTCCATCGCGAATAGGAGAAGCTCGTCGATTTCGAACAGGCGCTTCTCGCGCATGTAATCGGCCTCGACCTTGAGGACGAGCTTCTGCAATCCGGGATCGTCGGCGAAAAGTTTTAGAAGACGTTTATTGCGCGGGCCTCCGCGTTTGGCGGCCAGGAGCTTCTCGCCTGCCTCGAACTCGTTGCCCTCTTCGAGCAGCTTTTCGGCCTCCGCAATGTGCTCGCTCACCATGCGCGTTTGCTTCTTGTACAGCCTGCTGACCTGCGTGTTGTACTCCTTGAAGGGAGTCGACGTATCCTTCCCCACCGGGCCCGAAATGATGAGAGGCGTGCGCGCCTCGTCGATCAGGATCGAGTCCACCTCGTCGATGATGGCGTACCAGTACCGGCGCTGCACTCGTTGTTCGAGCGCGTGCACCATGTTGTCGCGGAGGTAGTCGAATCCGAATTCGTTGTTGGTGCCGTACGTGATGTCCGACGCGTAGCCCGCGGTCCGCTCGGGTGAATGCGGCTCGTACTTGTCGATGCAGTCGACGGTCAGACCTAAATACGTGTAGATGTGCCCCATCCACTCGGCGTCGCGATGAGCGAGGTACGTGTTCACTGTAACGAGGTGTGAGCCCTCGCCCACGAGCGCGTTGAGGTAGAGCGGCATGGTAGCCACCAGGGTCTTTCCCTCCCCGGTAGCCATCTCGGCCACTTTGCCCCTGTGCAGCGCGATGGCGCCAATGAGCTGGACGTCGTATGGCACCATGTCCCAAACCGACACCTGACCCGTGACCGTTACCTCGGTGCCCATGAGGCGGCGGCACGTTTCTTTGACGGTCGCGAAGGCTTGCGGAAGGAGTTCCTCGAGAGCCTGGGCGGTCTTTTCGACCATCCGTTCATCGAGATCGGCGATGTCTTCCTGTAGTTCTTGCCTACGCATCGGATCTTCCGAATGGCGCTTCTCTTCCCGAAGCTCCTCCATTTCGTCTTTGATCTCGGCCGTCGCGTCCGCAATGAACGCACGGAACTCGTCGGTTTTTCCCTTTAGCTCCTCCTCGGAGAGCGACTGATATTCCTCGAACCACTCGTTGATCTCGTCGACGAGCGGCTGGAGTTTCTTAGCCTCACGGATATGCCGTGAGCCAAGGACCTTCTTTACTGCTTCCTTAAGCATGCTCAATGGATTTTCGTCCGTCCGAGAGGGCCTCTGAGAGGCACCCGTTTCATTCCGCTTGGCCCCCGCCTACACCCAAACCAACAAACTTGTACCAAAAACGCTCGTGCAGGTAGTAGAGGAGCATTTTCGTGGGGATCTCGACTCCACCCACTCCGAGACCCACGCGCCAATCGCCCGTCCCAACCCCCACTATGACCACAGTCGCTGTGGTGGCCACGACTCTCCAGGTAACCGCCTTCACCGCGTGTCGCCTACGTGAAATCATGGATGCTCCGTCTCGCTCTGGTTGTGATCATGGTTCCGCCACCGGGCGCATCAACTACTCGATGTACAGACTCTCCCGCTCAATAATCTCAGCCACGGCGGCCGGCACCAGGTGCTTGTAGGGACGGCCTTCCCTCACCCGCTCTCGAATGTCCGAGGACGAGACATCGACCGCCGAGACGTCAGCGGTGCTCCAAACAACATCGAGGCCAGGTGCCACAGCGCCGACGTCCACCCCATCTCGGGCCAAGACACACACTTCCGCGAGAGCGACGAGCTCCTCCGCCTCATGCCAATCTTCCAGCTCGGCGAACTGGTCCGAGCCCATGATGAGGACCGGTACGGTGCTTGGGCATTCGGCGCGAACTGTCCTCAACGTATCGACTGTGTATGATGGTCCCGGCCTCTGAAGGTCCACGTTGCTGACGTCGTGATGATCGAGCCCCTTGGTCGCGGCACACGCCATTTCCAGCCGGAGTTCTGGGGACGTGGGTCCGTCCACCGGCTTGTGCGGCGGAACTCTTGCAGGAATCCACAGGATCTCATCGAGGGCCGTGGACGCCTGAAGCTCCTTCGTTAGCAAGACGTGCCCTATGTGGGGAGGATCGAAGGTGCCCCCGAACACACCGAGCCGGACGGGACGGTCCTCATCGGGCTTCGCACTAAGGTGCGCCATCTTCAAGCAACTGCGCGGGTTCCGAATCCGGGTAGGCCTCCAGAAGCAAGTCCCGAGTCGCCTCGACGTCCCTTACGTAGCCAATCCGGCCGAAGGCGTCGAGCATCTGATAGAGTGCCCAAGGAGCCCACTCAGTCTCAGGGAACTCGGTGGCCACGCTTTCGAAGTAGAGCAGCGCCGAATCGACGAGCCCGCGTTTCAGATAGTGCACTCCCGTGTCGTAGTCCTGCTCAGCGAGCTTGATCGTCATCTCGTTCGACAACCGCTGCGCCTCCAGTCCCATCAACGTCCCGGCGAAGTCTCCCGCCACCTGACGGCACTGCAGCCTCGCCTGTTTGGTGAACCCCTGGTCTAGCGGTGTGATGGGCGACAGAGCCGCCAACGAGCGGCACACCCCTAGTGCTGCTCGAATCGAGACGGTGTCGGCGGGCCAACGGTCGATCACACGCTGGTACTCGCTGCGTGATTCGATATACCGCTCGTTCGAATACTGAGCGTTGGCGAGTAGGAGCCGTGCTTGAGCGGCACGGTTGAAACCCGGTGAGAAGAGGACGGACTCGAAGGCTTCGATCGCCTCCTCCCACTCCTCCTGTTCCATCGCCTGCAAACCCAATCTGTAGACCTCATCCGGGCTGAGCCCGGGGAACGGTAGTACTCCTCCCCCACAGGCGGTGAGGGATAGACCGAAGGCCACACAAAGGATGAAGGTGCGTCTAATGTCGTTCGTCATGCGTGTGAATTACACCGCCAGCTGGGTCAGGTTCGTGAAAAACAGCCCTAATTCTCGTCGGATCACGAAGGGAGGGCAATGGGGTGGGGAACAGCCTTCGTGGTCAGTCACCCAACGAAGCGATATAGGCCTGAATTCGGCGATCGTCGGGGTTACGCTCCGCACAGCGCTCCCATTCTCGGCGGGCACCGTCGTTGTCACCGAGCCGACCCAGGAGAGCGCCAAGCCGCACGCGTGCGCCCAGGAAACGAGGGTTCAACGCCAGGATTTCCTCCAGGTGCAGGCGGGCCTCTTCGTTCATATCCAGATCCATGTACGCCTCGGCCAACTTGAACCGTAGGTCCAAATACGACGGCCGGATCTCGACGACCGCCGCGTATTCTGCCGCAGCTTTTTCGGGACGATCCGCGGCCAAGTAAAGATCCCCGGTCCTGGCGTGGGCATTCGCCAGTTGATTTCCCATGTGTGACGGAAACGCCCGGGAATCGCGCAGATCCAGAGCGCTCGCGCGATGGAAACAGTCTGAGACTTCGTCGAAACACCCCAGATCGTTGAGGACGATGGCGCGGTTCAGATGGGCCTCAGCGTACTCATCGTTGATCTCCAGAGCCGCATCGAATTCCTCGAGCGCGCTCTCCGGATCGCCCATCATTGCCAAACAAAGCCCCGCTCGGTTTCGCACGTCGGCAAAGTTCGGATGGTCTTCGAGGATCGTACGAAAGTATTAGTAGGCCGTCTCGAAGTCGTCTTGCTCCCAAGCCGCAATCCCGAAAGCCAACGTTTGGCCGACCGAGGGGGCCGGGATTGAGATCCGGGGCCACGGTAAGGGCGCTCGTAATCGCGGTTCTTCTTTCGTGTTCGGGGACTCACGACTCAGCAGCTCTCACCGAGTTCCCCCACCGTGGGTTCCGTGAAACGAAGCTCGTCGTACCGCCACTGAGCCCGCTCGACGAGTGGGCTCGTACCTGTCTGGTCGACTCGCCGGACCTGCAGAAACGCATCCATGGCCTCTTCACAGCGGCCCAGGTCGAACAGGATCTCTCCCTTCTCGAAGTAGGCCCGTACTTGATCGCTTATGGGCTCACCCAGCGCAATCGTGCGTTCGATGCGATCCAGGGCCTCTTCGTCCTCACCCACCGAACGGAGTTCCTGGGCTAAGCGGAACGAACAGCTGCCAATCTTCCAATCCACCTCGAGGCGCCGATACCGACTGATCAACCTCCGGTAGTCCTCGTAGTAGAGGAGCGCTCGACGACAATCCCCGACTTCGTCGTACGCGGAAGCAGCCTCGAACAGAACGTCCGGGATGGTGTCCCCCAGTCCGCTCGCAATGGACGCCTGGAAATACGGCAGCGCCGTGGCGAACTCGCCGCTGCTGTGATAGTGGCGCGCAAGGGGCAGCGCCATGTCTTCCAGCGTTATCCCTGGCCGGAAGGACATCGCGGTCTCCATCGCCGAGGCGAGCCCGAAAAGATCGTCCCGCTCCCGCGCAGCTCGGGCCAGCCGCACCATATCGGAAACCGCTTGGTCAGCGAAGCCCGCATCCTCGTCTACGGCCTGATGGTAGAAATCCCCGGCCTCATCGATACGCCCCATTTGTGCGTAGGTATGCGCCACGCGAGCGAGCGCGAAAGCGTCGTCAGAACCCCTTGTAACCGCCAGGCGGTATTCCGCCAGTGCAGCATCAAGATCGCCTCGCGCCGCCGCTTCGTCGCCCCGCCTGATGGAGGACTCGTCGCCACCGGCCGAGGAACACGCACCCATCAGCACGGAAGTAGAGATCAAAACGGCGACCCGCAGCCTCGCGGGCACCAAAGATTTGTAGTCGATTGGGTTTATCATGAAAGCAATGTACTGCAAAGATCGGGCCGGGGGTCCTGCACGAACGAGCGTCCGTATAGGTCGGGGGGGCGCCTTTCATGATTATTGACACACTCCGAAAACGCAATTAAGGAGAGAGTAGCTACAAGTTTCTCGCAACTCCAAGGATCGCTTCATGAAGACGCTCCGTACTGCATTTTATGCGCTAATCGTTGCCGGACTTATTACGGCCTCGCCTGCACAAGCCCAGACCTCCTGGGAGTTGGGGCCCTACCTCGGCCTTAATTTCGACAATGATGAACTGCTTTTCGGTGGCGTTGCGCGTATCCACCTGGCGTCGAGTCCGATCACCCTGAACCCGGCGATCGAGTTTTATCCGGGAATTGACGACGGGCCGGGCGGATTGAGTAGATCTTTGTTCGTACTCCACTTCGACGGACAGTACCAGCTCGAGGCCGAATCCTTGGAC
>JAPYQK010000139.1 GCA_029941275.1 Longimicrobiales bacterium
ATCTTCGTGTGTTGCTCAAGGATGTCGTACGCGTGGAGTTCCTGATCGTCGCGTAGCGGTGTCACCGAGATGTTCAGGCCGTCCCCGAGGCTCACTCGGGCCCTACCGTACTCCGGCTCGTAGTCCACCGGATAGAACTCGAATCCGAACCGCAGGCGGGCGCGGGTATCGATACCCGTGGAGTGGAGGTGGGCCGACTCGGACGCGATCTGAGAGCCGACCTTCAACAGCGGGGCCGCATCCTCGTCGAAGAAGTCCGGGTTCCGACCGACCTCGTGAACCGGCCAGGGGACCATTTCGCTCAGAGACCCTCCCGGAATCTCGGTGCGGTAGATCAGGTGATGGACGATCCACAGGCCTCCCACCGTCTCCCGGCCCGTGCCCTCCCTGGGCACGTCGTTGAACTCGCGGATCTCCAACGACTTCACATACCGATCTTGCTGGATCGGAATCGCGATGGGCTCGATCTCACCCCACCAGTCCGGAGCTCCGCCCTCCAGGAAGATCTCCGAGGACTCGACGATCAGGTCCGGCTCGATGGTCCAGCCCGTCTCATCTGACACGTCGAGATTCGCCGTCAGGTCCGCCGGGTCGCCTTCCGGCGTCCCGTTGTCGGCCCACGCCTGGATCAACGCCAGCTCCAGGTCCGTCAGCGATGGATCCTGCAGGTAGTGCTGGATACCGATTTCCTTCTCCGCGTACCACGGTGGCATCGCACCCATCCGGTCCCGGATCGCGGTCTTCTCCCTAATCCTGCGGGCATACCGCCTCACGTCCCGATAGCTCGTATAGGCCATGGGAGCCGCACCACCGACCTTGTGGCACTGGACGCAGCTTCGCTCCAGGATCGGCGCGATGTGCTCGTTGAAGGTTACCTCGGTTGGATTGATACCGAAGTCCGCGGCATCGTAGAGGTGATACTGGGGGTGCTCATCCTGGGCCAGCACGGCCGCGGGCACGCTAAACAGCACGCCGGCTGCTAGGGCGATACCGATCGCGGCGATCGGAGCGGCGCCCGCTGGAATGAGTCGAGCGAACGTGGTGCGGAAGCTCATCATGGTCGATTCCTTGTCGGAGCGAGCCCTGAAATTGTCTGCCACGCAAGGTGCTGGGCCTGCGGGCGATTCAGCAGTGGGGAATTACCGGAAGGGTTTGTGGGGGATAACCCGACTCAGCGACGGCACCCTGCTCATTCACCCACCCGCGGGGAAATCCTCTACTAGTTCGGGCCGGACGCACGACGGAGACTTCTCCGGAGCGGAAGGCGGAACTAGGAGTTTGTACGGTCGACGTGGCCCCGAGCGCTGCTCAGGGATTCAGCCAGTAGTTCACCTTGAGGGCAAAGATGTTGTCCGCGGGCATCGAAAATATGTCGCCCACGTCGCGGCTGAGGTCCAGTCCGCCGATCCATGGATCCGTGCCGGTGAGACCGTCCCCACGCAATGAGTTGATCCGGCTCTGCTGCCACACGAGGAAAAGCGTCGAGCCGGGCCGCCACTCCCAGCGGAGGACCGCATTGCCGAGCAAGCTCCGGTAGCTGAAATCCCGATCCGGCACCGCGAACACCGTGGCGGGGCCCGCTCCGTCAGGATCGATGGAGTAGCTCGCGCCCGGATCCTGTGAGACGGTACCGATGTCCGTTCCGTATTCGAGGAAGTTGTATGTGCCCGGTCGCTCGAGCTCCTTCAGCTCACGATAGTTTCCGGTGGAGATGAATGGCTCGATGTAGAGCTGCAGTGACATCCACGAGGTAAACGTGAAGTTGATGGTCGTCTCGAGAGAGACCGTGGTCTGGCGGAGGCCGCCGAAGATGTACCGCCGTCCAAAGGTCTGATCCGCAAGAACGTCCGCCACCGACGTTACGTACTGGGCGAAGACGTTCCGTCGAGTGACCGCCGGCCCGACCTGAACACGGAGCCGCTCACCGGCATTCGTGGTCAGGTTCACGCTCAGCCCCCTACTCCAGGAGCCTTCCTCCCCTGTCGACCAGTTGTAGTTGAGGCGCCCAACGGTCTGATGCCTTCCGTCCGAGCGGAGGTTCGCACTCCCCGAGACACGGCGTGGGGTACGCGCCATCGGCCCCCCGCGAGTGAGCCGGTCGTCATCGTGCGGGGGGTTGTAGCCGAGTTTGATTCCTCCACCCCAATAGTTCAACAATTGGAAGTTGACGTTTCCGGTAAGCTGGGTCCAAACCCGATCGCCGGAATAATTCCACACGGCTCCCGGGCTCACCTGAACGTCCCACCGTCTCAGAATGCGACCCGGGTCCGGCTGGTTGTAGCTGATGTTCGTGTCGAGGATCAGGCGGTCCGTGGCGGACTGGAATCCCATATCGTTGACTTCGTACCCAGGACTGGACGCCGCCATCGCGACTTTTCCGCCAAACGCCCCGGCCTGCTTGGCGAAATCCACCATCGCGTAATATCCGCCCAGGGATGTCGCATTCGTATCCAGGGTCAGGTGGTCCGCGTCGGGGCGCTGATAGTACCGAGTGGAAGACCGTTGGGTGCGGGTGATCACTTCAGGATCCCCCTGCAAATAACTCCCCGTGAACATGGTGCTGATCCGGTAGGTCCGATTCGACCACTCGTGCGCGAAGTCCGCGCCTCCTGAGTAAGCAGCCGAGTGCACGCGGCCGTCGAGGCCCGTCCCCGTCAGGCTTCGGTTCACGGCCGTCCCGAAGATTCCGAATCGGGTCAATCCGCCCCTGATCTGCCTGCGAACCCGCCCCACGAGGTAGTTCGACCTTGGCTCGACAATGGCTTGATCCACCGCTTGGGCGTCGTCGATATACGCGGCGGTTTCCCGGCCTGTGACCGCCTCGAGGAGGCCCATCGACCAACCGTCCCCTACCCTTCCCGTGATCTTCGCGGCGCCCAGGATGGTCGTGGCGGTCGTCATGTCGGAAAACACCGCGTCGAAGGGGACCGAGCCCGAAGGGGGTCGTCCGATCCGGCGGGAGTAGAACAACTGCGGTGCCCGCCCGGTGCTTCCGGCCGGGCCACCTTCTCCAATCCGGAAGATGTCGCCACCCTCCACGAAGAACGGGCGACGCTCCTGAAACCGTGTCTCGAACGCCGTCAAGTTGATGATGGAAGGATCCAACTCCACTTGGCCGAAGTCGGGATTCACGGTGGCGTCCAGCGTGACGTTCGACGCCAACCGGTATTTCAGGTCTAGCCCGGCCTGGCCGAAGTAGTCGGATCCGCTTCGGTAAGGATTCGCGAAGTTGATACCCGAGGGCGTCGGTAGCTGCACGTACTCGCCCCGACCCGCCACATAGGGTAGGAGCTCGAGCTTCTGGCCGGATCGGATGCCCTCGATCCCTTCGAGATGCGCGTAGCGCGATGCTCCTCTGCGTTGCAAAGTCGGTGTGAAGGGGAAGGTCGACCGCTCTTGGTTGCGGTGGATCGACCTTCGCATTTGGATGCCCCACACCTGCTCTTCATAGGAGCTGAAGCGAAGCTGGCTGAACGGAATCCTCATCTCGGCCGACCACCCCACATCGGTAATCTGAGTGGCCACTTCCCAAACAGGATCCCATGAGATGTCCTGGCCCCTTCCCCCTCCGCCCCCACTGGACGACACCGCATCGTTGATGGAACGCGACGGGTTCGTCGAAAAATTGTAGGACGTCTCGTGATCGTGGTAGCTGTCGAGACTCACGGTGATGAAGTCGAAGTCACCGGCGCCGATATCGTGCCGCTGGAGCCGCGTGGTAACCGGAAAACTGTCGTAGAGCATGGCGCCGATGTAGATGGCGTTGTCGTCAAAGGCGATGCGGAGCTCGGTGGGCTGACTGCCGGGCTCTCCTTCCGCCGGGTCCGACTGGATGAAGTCCGTGACGACCGGTGCCTGCGCCCACACCGCCTCGTCCAGACGACCGTCGACGTCAATCGAGGTCAGCGTCCGGACGGCCCGCGCACGGGGGGCCAACTCGTGGTCATAGTCGGCGACGACGATCTGGCCCCTAGCTCCGCCGCTCCCCTGCCCGGGTCCAGGGCGCTGGGCCTGTAGGTGCTGCGGCGCCGCAATAACGAGGGATCCCAACAGCACGACCCCGGAGAGAAATGCTCCGGCTGATACGTCCCGAAAAGCAACCATGTGGATCTTCTGTCCGCCACGCGAGGAGAGGAGTCCCGATGGGAGTTTTATCCGGGCCGGGCCCCCGGGTCAAGCGGGCCTCGACGTGCCTCCCCTATGGCGCCTTCAACTATCCATGCCGCAATGGCGGCTGCCTATTGAGTACGCATCGACGCCATTGGGTCGACCCTGCTGGCGGCACGCGCCGGCACCAGGCACGCCACGAGTCCCGCGACGGCGAGCGTCACCACGATGCTGCCGTACACCACCGGGTCACCGACCTCGACGCCGTAGAGAATGAATTGCATCGGTCCAGCCATGGCGGCCCCCATGAGCAGTCCCAAGGTGATGCCTAGAGCCAGCTGCCGGGTCCCTTTCCCTAACACGAGCTTAAGGATGGTGTCCCGGTCCGCACCAAGCGCCATCCGTACGCCCATTTCCTGACGACGTTGCTCAACCGAAAACGCCATCACCCCATAGAGCCCGACGGCAGCGAGGAGCAACGCCGCCGCCCCGAAGAGGGCAAACAGGCCGCCAAAGAGGTCGAAGGCCCACGTCGCCTCAGAGATGGCGCGGTCGAGTGGGAACAGATCGTATACGGGCAAATTCGGATCGAGGTCGGCCACAATCGAACGCACATTAGGCGCCATGGCCTCGGGGGCCCCGGGTGTACGCAAGGCGAAGGCCATGAACGTGGCGCCGAGCGCGCCGCGTGGCGGGGCCGAAACGAGGTTCTCGGGGACCTCGACCTCGTGCGTGGGACCATCGAAGATTTCCGGTTTCCGGTCAGCGCCAGGGCCGCGGCAAACGGTGGGAACGGAAGGTCGGGCTCCTCGGCCGCCCGCTGGTCGCTTACGGTGAGCGTGGGCGTGGCCGAGCGTGGAGAAAAGAAGGGTTGGGCGGCGAGATACGGTGCGATCAAGCGGTTGGCCGGTGGCGCACTCGAGCGTGCGCAGAAGGCGGGTGGAAACATCGTATCGAAGTAGCGCGATACGATCTCCTGCCCGAGCGAAACGCCGGGCATAGCGGAACACCGGGCAGAAGAAACTCGAGTCGCCTACGAATCGAAGGGGTTGGACAGATCCGGATTGTTGACGTAAGCCGTATCGGTCAACGTGTTCAAGAAGGCGATCACGTACTGAACGTCCTGCGGTGACAGACCCAACCCCGTTCCAAAACGCACGAGTGGATCCTGGTTGGTCGGGTCGTGGCCGCCCGTGTTGTAATGATTGATCACTTCTTCCAAAGTGTTGAAGCGGCCGTCGTGCATATAGGGGGCGGTCAGCGCGATGTTGCGCAGGGTCGGGACTTTAAACTTCCCTAGATCTTCCTGGTTCCCGGTGACGAGGATTCGGCCCCGGTCCACGCCACCCGTGTACACCGAGTCCAGCCCGATATTGTTGAAGCGGTGCGTCGTGCCGAGCTTGGGCCCGTGGCAGTGAAAACAATCCGCTTTTTCCGTGAAGAATTGTACGAAGCCACTGTCCTGTTCCGCCGTGAATTGTTCGAGACCACGGTTGACCCGGTCGAATTTGGAGTCGACCGAAATCATGGTGCGCTCAAACTGGGCGATCGCCTTTACGGCGAGGTCCATGGTAATCACGTCCGTGCCGAATGCTTGCCCGAACAGGGTGGGATAATCCGCGTGGCGCTGGAGTCGCGCTGTCGCTTGTGACCATGGCAGGTTCATCTCGATCGGATTGGGCACGGGCTCACCGGCCTGGGCCTCTAACGTGGGCTGGCGTCCGTCCCAGAAGGCCGCGGGAAGCCACATTGGGTTGATGATCGCGGGTGCCTGACGGTCACCTTCCGGATGGCCCGGCGCCACGCCGCGGCTGAAGCGTAGCGAATCGGCGAACGAAAACTCCTGAATGTGGCAAGCCCCGCATGCTTGGCTGCTATCGGCCGAGAGTATGGGATCGTAGAACAGCATACGTCCCAAGCGCACACCCTCCACGGTGGTGGGGTTGTCCACCGGAATGAGGGGATCCGGAAACTCGGGCGGTAACGCGAGTTCCAGGGCGGTGGGCGGCGGATACGTCGTGGGGTCGGGGTCCGTTCCATTCGAGCACGCTGCACACACAAGCACGCCAAGGCACAGAGGGAGGTAGAACCGACTGAGCTTCATGTTCGAATCACGGGGGCGTGGGGAGGGAGGCAGAGGTCGTCGTTCCTACACCGTGGCGAAGCTCGCGCTGAAGCAGCTCGGACCGTTCACCATCAGCTGCTCCTGCACATCCAACAACGGCATGACCATCTGTTGCGGTAGCGCCTCGAAATCGTAGGTGACCGGGTCTTCATACCAGTCATTGACGTCATAGGTGATTCGGATCTCGTACCCCTCCTCGGGACTCTCACCGTGGTCGATCGCGGTATCCACCAGGTCCATGTACACATTTATGAAATGATGGTGACGGTAGGTATCACCCATGGAGGGCATGAAGCGGGCCCCGGTGTGTGTGGTGTACCCGAGGAGACTGCCGGGATTCCCAGAGTCTTCCCATCGACCCTCCAACTTCATGTAGTGATATCCGCCGCCCATGGGTGGGGGCCATTCCATGTCGGCAGTGTCGAGTGTGTTGGGCAGGGCGCCGTCCACGTTCGTCTCAGCATCCAGCCCGTACACCATCGATATGCCGACCACCGTGCCATCCGGAACGTTTTCCAACTGGATACTGTGCGTTTCCGAGCGCGACGCTCTGGCGTCCACGAAGTGTGCGGCGCTCGACCCGTAGGTCGAACCGTCATCGAAGTGCACAGTGAAGTTCGACACGTAGTAGCGGAGATCCTTCACGCTGTAGTTGTTCCCCGCGACATTCGCGTAGCGGATGACGTCATCCACGACCAAATCGGCGGTCCCGACCACGTGTGAAATCTCGAGGTTGACGGTCGAGCCTTCGAAAGGCCCCGTGATGTCTTCGTCGCAAGCCGAGATAGCGACCACCAAGACGGCCAAGGGTGACAAAGCGAACAAGGTTTGTAGCGAAATTTTCATACGAGTCTCCTGCGGGGCCGAACAGCCCGTCTTTATGCCTTAGGGGCGAACCCCGGGACGAGGCGTCCACGAGGACCTTCTCGCGAGGGACGGCGGTCACCACTTGGAAACTGCGGACCCCTGACGCTTTTCGATAGGGAAGGTCCGACGTTTGCAGCCCAGCGCCTCTATCCGCATTTTGTTGCCGACATCTGGTTTTGGTTGAGGTCTGATTTTCCGTGATGTCTGATCGGTTGACGTCTCATGTTCCAAGACGTTGATTTTCTTGCAGGCGTCTGATCATCCGTGATGCCTGATATGGTGTGACCCACAGTTTCTTGCGTGCTTGCAGGCGGATCCCCGATGTCCCTCCGATTCCCAGTCTACCCAATTCCCTTTACTGGCGCCGTCCTGCTCCTCATGGCGTGCGGAGGCGAAGATCCGCCGACCGGTCCGACGGTCACCACGTTGGCAGTAGCGACCACGTCACTCCCGTTCCCGGTGGAAGGGG
>JAPYQK010000140.1 GCA_029941275.1 Longimicrobiales bacterium
CTGCAAGGTCGATGCCACCAGCTGATGAGTCGCAGCGCGAAGAGGTGTTCGGCGGGGTCCGTACCAGGCAGATCCAGGACGCGGCTTGCGTCCGAACCTCGCGTCGACCGGTGTCCCTCAGCACATGACTGAACTCTGGCGGATCGGGCTCAAGTGGCCTAGTGTTTCGGTTTTATGCCGAGAGCCGTGGGGATCCAACACGCTGTTTTCTGGGAGACTAGTGCTGATGGTGACGATGTCCTTTCACGTGAACGTTTCTAAATGGGCCGTGACCGGCCTGATGGCCGCCGCGATGTTGGCTCCTTTGGCTGAAGTTTCTGCGGAGCAACAGGCCGATTCAGTCATTCCCTTGGCGCCGCTCGAGGTCAACGTCCTGCGTACGCCCATTCTGCAAAACGCTTCGCCCCTCGCCGTATCGGCGATAGGGGGGGCCGACATTCAGCGGGGCCGCAGTGGCTTCTTCATCGAAGAAGCCTTACAAGGGCTGCCGGGGGTCCAAGTACAGAATCGGTTCAACCCTGCTGTGGGCGAACGCGTCGCGATACGCGGGTTCGGAGCGCGAGCCCAGTTTGGGCTCAGAGGAATTCGGGTGGTGGTCGATGGGATCCCCGCGACGCTACCCGACGGTCAGAGCAGTCTTGATCACCTCGACGTCGGTTCGCTCGCGCGGGTGGAGGCGATCAGAGGTCCAGCGTCGGCCCTGTACGGCAACGCATCCGGCGGCGTGCTCTCCTTTACCTCGCGTACCCCCCCGAACACACCGTACAACATGGAGGTGATGGGGGTCACGGGCAGTGACGGGTTGTGGCGTGGCCAGTTGACGGCCTCAGGGACCGTCAATGAGACGGGCTACTTCATTACCGTCTCGGGTCAAACCTGGAACGGCTTTCGGACGATCGCTACGAACGCTGCTCGTCCTCGCGCCGACACCATTTGTGCCGGGGGTGCGGATGCGGGCGCTGTCAGCGGGCGCACGGGATGCTACGGTGGGTCGGACAGGCTCGGTCTGAACGCGCGGCTTACAACTCCCATGGCCGGGGGCGAACTCTCGCTCACCGCGAACGTCCTGGACCTGGACGCTCAGAATGCGGGGTCGAAAGCGGCGGGTACGACGACCTTCCGCGAGATCAACGATCTCTACCTCCGTTTCAGGACCGGTAAAACGCTCCAGCAACAGCAAGCTGGGCTGCGGTGGACGGGTCCCTTCGGTGGATCGATGGAAGCCGACTTTTCGTTGTACGGAATCCATCGGACCATTAACAACCCCATCCCGTTCGACGTTATCGACCTCGCAAGGAAAGCGGGCGGCGCTCGTGCTTCTCTCAGTAAGACCGTCTCAACCGGGGCCGGTGAGTTGCAATGGCTGGTGGGTGGCGAATACGAGCTACAGAGTGACGATCGCTCGGAAATCGATGCTCAGTTCGGCACGGGAATGCCGGACCCCACGGATGTGCCTTTCCAAGACCAAGACGAAGATGTTCGGAGTGCCGGCGTGTTCCTCCAAGGGTCGCTGGAACTATCCGGCGGAGCAGTTCTCCTAGCGGGCCTGCGGTATGACAACCATGACTTTACGGTTACTGACAACGTGCCCGTCGCGGTCAACGCCGACGACTCGGGGACTCGGACCATGACTGCGGTTAGTCCCTCGATCGGCATTAGCATCCCAGCTGGACAGTCGGCCAACGTCTACGGGTCGGTCTCCACCGTCTTTAATACTCCGACGACGAGCGAACTAGGGAACACGCCGACGGCGGCCGGTGGCTTCAACGCCGACCTCGATCCGATGAGAGGGGAATCCTTCGAGGTGGGTGTTCGAGGCAACGTAGGGTCGTCAGCCGCTTTCGAAGTGACGGGCTACCAGACGAACCTACGTAACGAGCTGGTACGCTTCGAAGTGCCCGCGCTCACCGACGTCAGCTTCTGGCGGAATTCGGGCAAATCGCGACACCGGGGTGTGGAGGTCACGTTGTCCGTCGCACCGGGCGACGGGCTATTCAGGGGAGACGTGACCTATACACGCACGGACGCCAAGTTCTTGGAGTACGCTGCGGACGGCGACGATTTCGCCGGCAACAGGATTCCCGGCGTTGCGCGTGATCGGGCCCAGGCTCGCTTACGCGTGACCCCGAGCGGCTGGTGGGCCGAGCTCGTCGGGAGTCATGTGAGCCGCGTTCAGGCCAACGACGCGAACAGCGCAGAGGCCCCCTCCTACCAGTTGGCGGACTTGAGGGTCGGTCTAGAAGAAGTTGCCATGGGCGGCATGAACGTCTCGCCCTGGGTGGCCATGGTCAACGCGTTCGACAAGGACTACAACGCTTCCGTGGCGGTGAACGCTTTTGGCGGCCGCTTCTTCGAGCCGGGAGTCCCGCGGTCGTTCCAGATCGGACTGCGTGCGCGGTTCGGGGGCGGCAACTAGCTCCGGCAAACACGCCGCGAGTCAGGTCGGGTCACGCGCCCGGCTCGGCGGCACCAATGGGCTCGGGGCAAGCGCATCTCGGGTGCGGCCGGTTCAGCCCCCGGAGGGATCGCCTCGGGTAGAGTCAGGGAGCGGCCCGGCAGAACGCCGGGTCGCTCACGACCGCCAACGCATTCCGAACGGCCCGCTCGCCGTCTTCGTCCGACGGGCGGTTCATTGTTCGTCCGAGGGTGACCATCACGGACGAGCCGCCCCCGTCGAGGTTGAGCGCTTCGGATGCGCCCGTCGCGGATAACGCCTCGGCCATCTCCGCAAGGGTCATTCCCGAAGAATACGACCCTTGCCGTCCGTCCACTACCAGCAACCAGAGCCGGCGGGCTTCGGGATCGTAGGCGACCGCTGTGCGAGGGTGCCGTAGAGCCGCGAAGCCTTGATCCGCATCCGGATCGCTCCTGTGTACAGGATCTCCCGAATCGAGGAGTTCCGGAAATCCGCCGATCACCTGCGTCATGCCCGGCCGGTTGCCAGGGAGCTGGATGCCGGCGGACAACCCGCCGGCTTCGCGAATAGTCGTTCCGATCCACGGAGCCCGTCCTGGCGTCCATCCTAGCGCGGGCCGCTCACGCGCCCGAAGGATCTTTCCGGCAGCCACTTCGGAACCCAGCGGACGTCCCTCGGGCGTGAAAAAATCTCCGTTGACCGCAGCAAGCACTTCGCCGTCGGCTCCCGCGACGAGTTCGGTCACAGTGGCCAGCCCTGCCCCGTACGATCCTGGCGCACCGGCAGGCAGCACCCTCAGCCCCAGTTCGCATCGATCCAACTCCACCCGCAGGATGTGCACCGCCCACGGACCCTTTTCAGACCAAACGAAGTGGTAGGAAAGCCCGTCCTGAAGTGCACGCCTATCGGTCGAGTCCGCGCCCAGGTAAGTCAGCAACTGAGCGGGTAAGGGCACCGGGAGCTGAGCTGGACGATCGAGTGGCGTACAGGCTAGCGCCATCGCAACCACGGCGCCCGCGACCACGGCAACACCCGCCCTCAGAACGTGCCGGGGCTTCCCTCCTCGCACGTGCGTCTCGTGGATCTCCAAAGACCCCATCTCCTCGCCTCAGTGGAAGGCCCGATACGGAGGTCGCCTCCAATTTACCGTGCCTCCAGGATAGCCCCCGTGCGGCGATTCTTCTATACTCGGGCGCCATGAAATTCCGACGCGCTGACGCCGCCCCCACGGGCCCCCGCCGCCATGGATGTTTCGGGTCCCGCCACCATAGCCATCTCAGACCGGTCCACGGGAGACCTTTCGGGCCGGGCCAGATGGGACGTTTTTCGAGGGTATGGATGCGAGGTGGCACCACAACGCACGCCGTTGCCCTGCTCTTCGCCCTCGTTCCTTCGCTGGGTGGCCTATTCGGGTCTCAGCTGGTCGCCCAGACCAACGCCGACGACATGCGAGTGCGGATCGGTGTCACTGCGGGAGGCATCGGGTCGATCGGTGCTTCGGTCGAATTCCTCTGGGGGAGTCGGAGCATCGACGTAAACCTCTCCACGTTTTCATTCCGGGAAGCGAGTTTGGCCGTCACGGGAAAGCAGTACTTCGGTAGCGGCGACCTGCGGCCGTTCTTGGGCGTGGGTCTCTGGGGAATCGTCGGATCGACCGGAAATGAGGGTGACCGGGGAGGCAAGGCACTGCTCTTTCGGGTGCCCGTGGGCGCCGACTGGAACTTCACAGGGAGCCACCACCTCGGAGCGGTTGTTGCCGTGAACGAAGGCCTGTGGATCGACCGCGCTGATCCCGAGGACGACACGCCAATCAGTCACCGCCCGGTCCCTCTGCCGGGCTTCTACTACCGCTTCGAGCCGTAGGAAACAGGTCTAAAGCTCTTCGACCTCCTCCCAAGTCTCGTTCCAGAACTCGTCTTCCTCCTTCTTGATCTGCCGGAGGTCGAGAGGCGCCGGATCGTCCTTGAGAAGTGCGCCTTCCACCACGATTCTGCGGATGTCATCCTCGTCGACTCGGGGAGGCGGGATCGTGATCCGCTTCCTGATCTTGCGCCGTGTGGAAATCCACGCGTACATCGCCAAAACGCCGCAAAAAAACCAGAAAATCGGCCAGAAGAAGCGCATGACGATCACGACGACGCCGAGATCATGAGAGCGGAGACATCCCGACGTACTTCAATCCACTGCCGGTGTTGAAGAGCACAACCTCCTCCTCCGGATCGAGCGCACCCATCGAGATCAAAGCCGGCACGGCGGCGGCGACCGCGCCACCCTCGGGCGCCGTGAAGATCCCCGTGTCCTCTCCTACGGCCCGGACCCAATCGAACATATCCTGATCGGGGATGGCCACGGCGGCTCCGTTCGACTCCCGTATGGCGTTCAAGATCAGAAAGTCGCCGACGGCCCCTGGCACGCGTAGCCCCGAGGCGTAAGTGGCGGCGTCCTTCCAAGGCTCGGCCTCCGTGGCCCCGCTCTCCCAGGCTCGCACCATGGGGGCGCACCCAGCGGCCTGGACCGAGAACATCTTGGGCCGCTCGGGCCCGATCCAACCCATTTGCTCCATTTCGTCGAACGCTTTCCACATGCCGATCAGCCCAGTCCCGCCGCCCGTCGGATAGACGATGCCGTCCGGCAAGCGTCCACCGAGCTGTTCGAACAACTCGTAGCCCATCGTCTTCTTGCCTTCCACACGGTACGGCTCTTTGAGCGTCGAGAGATCGAACCACCCGTGCTCCGCCACGCCGGACCGCACAACGAGGCCGCAGTCGCTGATCAGCCCGTC
Organism: Longimicrobiales bacterium; assembly: GCA_029941275.1. Lineage (GTDB taxonomy): Bacteria > Gemmatimonadota > Gemmatimonadetes > Longimicrobiales > Gaopeijiaceae > UBA822. The sequence goes on from JAPYQK010000140.1 coordinate 5,199, forward strand.
GAGAAGCTGGAGGTCGGCGCCCAGCGCACGGAGTTCTGCGAGGATAGGCGCGGGTGTATCCGTGGGTACGACCACATGGACCGGGAGACCAGCCGCTGCCCCGTAAGCAGCCGCGGCCCCACCTGCGTTGCCAGCGGACGGGAGCGCGAGTTCGGTCGCACCTAGTTCCTTGGCGCGGGAAACGGCCAAACACAGTCCCCTGTCCTTGAAGCTTCCGGTGGGATTCTGTCCTTCATCCTTGACCCAAACCCGGCCGGCGCCCATACGCGCCGCCAGACGGGGGGCGTCGAGAAGGGGCGTCCAGCCTTCCCCCAGGCTGACCTGACAGGCCCGGTCCCGAACCGGGAGTACGTCTTCGTAGCGCCACAGGTCGGCCCTGCGCCCTGCCACGTCAGACGGCTGAAACGAAGCCCGGATCTCATCGAGATCGTAGCGCGCGAAGTACGGCTTTCCGGCGGACGAGAGACCATGTAGAGCCTCACTCTCGACAGTCTCGCCGGTGTAGGTGCACTCGAGATGGCTGGCCCCGCGGAGGGGACTCGGCTCTGACGAAGACGGCATACTAAGAAATCATCCGAGAAAAACGGTCGTCCTGGAAAGGGGTCGTGGAACTCGCCCATGCGGTCACCGTATGTGAACATACGGCCTCCGGGCAACCCTCTAGAGCATCAACGCATCCAAGGGTAAACTAACTTCGACCCAAGTGGGGAAAAGGACGTGGCCCAACACACCCTCCCGGCCGCCCGCCGAGCACCGCCCTACTCGTACCGCAGAGCGTCGATCGGATCCAACTTCGCGGCCCTCTGCGCCGGCCAGATCCCAAAGAACAACCCGATCGCCGCACTAAAAGCCACCGCCCCCATCACGATTTCCGGCGCGACCGCCGTGTCCCAACCCTGCGTGCGTGTGAGGATCTCCGCGCCACCAACCCCCGCGGCCACTCCCAAGATGCCCCCCATCACACACAGGACCAGGGCCTCGATCAGGAACTGGAAGAGGATGGCTTTCCGAGTCGCACCCAGTGCCTTGCGCACCCCGATCTCGCGGGTACGCTCGGTCACGCTCACCAGCATGATGTTCATGATGCCGATACCACCCACCAGCAGGCTGATCCCGGCGATACCGGCGAGCAGCAACGTGAATGTCTGAGCAGTCGCGTTGAACGTTTCGACCAGGTCGCTGGAGTTGCGAATCTGGAAGTCGACGTCTTCCCCAGGGCGGATGCGGTGCTCGCGTCGCAGAATCCGATCGATCTCGCCGTACGCCTGATCCATCGCCTCGGGGGTTGGGACCTGGGCAAAAATCGACGACAGGCGGGCGCGGCCGCCGAACACTCTGTACTGCGCGGTCGCCGTGGGGATGTACACGTCTTGGTCGGGTCGGTTGAATCCTGCGTCGCCCTTCTCCTCCAGGACCCCAACAACCTCGAACGGCTGACCTCGAACTTGAATGGTCTTGCCGACGAGCAGAGGTGCCGGTGTCCCAAGCGCCTCAGGCACGGCGAAGCCGAGCACGGCAACCCGCCGTCGCCCCTGAACGTGTCCTTGATCGAATTCTTCGCCGTGCTCGATGTTCAGGTTGTACATCCCGAAGTATTCGGGCCAGACCCCCCGTACCTGGTTGTTGGAGTTCCAGCGGAGGTAGGAGAGTTGAACTCTGTTGCTAATTTCTGGGGAAATCGTGAGCAGGCCGGCCGAGCCACTCCGGAGCGCCTCAGCGTCTTCCACCTTCAAGTCCTCTGTATCCGCCGTGGAAACCCCGCCGAAACGTCGCTGGTCAGCCCGTATGGTCAGGACGTTGGTGCCCATCCGCGAGATTTGCTCTTCCACGGTGCGCTGTGCGCCCTCGCCGAGCGCGACCATGGCGATCACCGCCGACACTCCGATGATGATGCCCAGCGTCGTCAAGATCGACCGCAGTATGTTGGCCCGGATCGCGCCCAAGGCCACCCAAATGATTTCTCGGATCAGCATGATGCTCTACCGCTCGTGTTATCGATCAACGTCCGAACCCCCCGCCCCGCCCCATCCCACCACCGCCGAACGAGCGCATCCTATCGAGAAATTCGTCTTGCGAGGCGCGAAGCTGTGCGGCTCCGACCACGGCGATCAACTCACCCTCTTTGAGCCCACTCACGACCTCGGTGAAGTCCCAATCGTTGAGCCCGATCATCACCCCACGGGGTTCAAGCGGCTGGCCCTCCGCCATGACGAATACAACCGCACGGCGCGTCTCCGGCTGCGTACTCACGGCGTTCCGTCCAGCTTGCCCGCCAACGGCTGTGCCCGGGGCCGCGCCAGCAGCGCCTCGGCCACCCCGTCCACCCCGTCCACCCCGGCCGAATCCGCGGCCCCCCCCGCG
>JAPYQK010000141.1 GCA_029941275.1 Longimicrobiales bacterium
AGCATGATCAGCTGAGGGACCGTGGTCCGAGTCGGGTGAGTCCTTTTTTTATCCCCATGTTCATCCCCGACATCCTGGCAGGCCTCATCTCGATCCGCTTCGGGTGTAAGGGACCGAACTATGCGACTGTCTCAGCCTGTGCTTCCGGCGCCCACGCCATCGGGGATGCTTTCCGGTTCATCGAACGCGGTGACGCGGACATCATGATCGCCGGAGGCGGTGAGGCGACGATTACTCCACTGGCCGTTGCGGGCTTCGCGTCGATGAAGGCGCTGTCCACACGAAATGACGATCCGAAAGGTGCGTCACGCCCCTTCGATGCTGGTCGGGATGGCTTCGTCATCGGTGAGGGGGCGGGCAGCGTCGTACTCGAATCCCTGGAGACGGCCGTGGCGCGTGGCGCTGATATCGTCGCCGAAATAGTGGGATATGGCGTGTCCGCTGACGCGCACCACATCACGATGCCGGCACCGGAAGGGGCGGGCGCTCAATACGCCATGCGCATGGCCATGGAGGACGCAGGGGTCAACCCGGAGGACGTGGACTACATCAACGCCCACGGAACGTCGACGCCCGCGAACGACCGCAACGAAACCGCCGCGATCAAGCAGGTGCTTGGGGAGTCGGCGTATTCGGTCATCGTGGGCTCCACGAAATCCATGACGGGCCATCTGCTGGGGGCGGCGGGCGGCGTTGAAGCCGTCGTCACCGCTTTGGTGTGCAGGGAGGGGCGGATTCCTTCCACCATCAACTTGACTGATCCGGATCCGGACTGTGACCTCGACTATGGCGCGGCAGGGGTCGTGGAACGTTCCGTGGATTTGGCTCTTTCCAATTCCTTCGGATTTGGCGGGCACAACGCATGTTTGGCGATCCGCGCTTGGGCAGGGGCTTGAGGGTCGGCTTCGGGTACGACTCGCACCGCTTCGACGAAGCTCGCCCACTAGTGCTGGGCGGCGTTCGAATTCCGAACCATCCCGGTCTTCGGGGGCATTCCGATGGGGATGCCGTGGTCCACGCGATCATCGATGCACTTCTCGGAGCGGCGGCCCTGGGCGACATCGGTCGTCATTTCCCGCCTTCCGAGCCACGGTGGAAAGACGCGGACTCCATGGAGTTGCTGGCCTCTGTGGTAGAACTCCTGGCCCAGTCCGACCTCCGGGTCTGCAACGTGGATGTCACGGTGATCACCGAACGGCCTAGCATCGCGGCAAGCGCCCCGCAAATGGTGACGAGCCTTTCAGCGGCGCTCGGCACTGCTCATGACGCGATTTCCATCAAAGGCAAGACCAACGAGGGTATGGGCTGGATCGGCGCGGGAGAGGGTATGGCAGTACATGCGGTTGCGCTTCTCGAGGGTAAGCCAGACGATGGTGTCCCGCAGAGCACTTAACGCGGCTCGCTCTTCAACAGCTTTCTAGGAGCAACTCGTTGGACCGGCTTCTCGACTGGCTACCCGACGTATCACCCCTCCTGATGTACCTCGTTCTGGGGGTGGGCGCCGCGGTCGAGAACATCATTCCTCCGATTCCGGCCGACACCTTCGTTCTCATCGGAGGATTTCTGGCGGACCGCGGAAGCGCGAACACCGTGGTGGTTTTTGCGGTGACGTGGACGGCGAACGTGGTGTCTGCGCTGGTGGTCTACGCAGCAGCCTACCGCTACGGGGATGCGTTCTTTCAAACTCGGCTGGGGCGATCGCTACTCGACCGGAGGCAGGTTGGGACCGTCCAGAAATTTTTCCGACATTGGGGAATCGCGGCCATCTTCTACACCCGTTTCTTGCCGGGATTGAGAGTTGCAGCACCCGTCGTAGCGGGCCTCATCCGACAACGCCCTCTTCCGGTGGCGATTCCTCTCGTGGTGGCCTCCGCCATATGGTACGGTGGGCTCGTATGGATCGGCGCGTTCGCCGGGCGCAACGTTGACCAGCTACTTCGATTACAAACGCGCCTCAACTGGACGTTGACGCTGATCGGAGGCGCGGTATTCGTGGTACTCGCCTGGTGGTGGGTTCGATCGCGTGGGGAACCCGCGGCGGATGACGAAAGAGGGTCCGGGCCAGAGCAAGTGCCTCAGGATACGGGGCGTGACTCCGGTGCGGGGGAACGTCGTGACGAATCCAAGTAGTCCATCGAACGAAGCCGTCGAATTCCAGGCCGAATTCTTCGCCGACTACCTGAACTTCGAGCGCGGCTTGTCTCCGCTCACGGTTCGCGCGTACGGGCGAGAAATCGAGAAGTTCATCATCTTCCTGTTGGAGAGGGGACGGCGCGCCCCGTCGTCGGTGAGAGGGGACGATGTAAGAGATTACGTCTTCCACCTGGGTGATCTTGGGCTCGCTCCCACTTCGGTCCGCCGGGCTCAGTCGGCTCTCCGTACCTACTTCGGATTTCTCATTGAAGAGGGTGCGCTTCAAAGTGATCCGACCGAGGGAATTCAGAGTCCTCGTGTTGGTCGACCCCTTCCGAGAGTCCTCGATGAGGCGGACGTGTCAGCGCTGCTGGAGGCCCCTCGCCTGGACTCCCCGGTGTATTGGCGCGACCGGGCCATCCTGGAGTTCCTTTACGCGACCGGCGTACGAGTTTCCGAACTCGTGGGACTGCGCCTCAGTGATCTCGACGTGGAAGAGGGCCTCTGTACCGTTTTCGGAAAAGGCTCCAAGGAGCGTATGGTTCCGCTGGGGCGTCCGGCCTGTGTGGCGCTCTCCCGCTACCTCGGTGTCGTGAGGCCAACCCTGGAGAAGGGGAAGGGTGGCGGGCGGGTTTTTCTGAATCAGCGAGGGCGGCCCCTATCCAGGACTTCCGTCTGGAAGCTAGTAAAGGATGCCTCCCTAGCCGCGGGGATCAAAGGCAAGGTGTCGCCGCACGTGCTGCGGCACACATTTGCGACTCATTTACTGGAGGGGGGGGCGGACCTGGTGGCAGTCCAGGAACTTCTAGGTCACGCCGATATTTCTACGACCCAAATTTACACGCACCTGGATCGCACCTATCTCCGCGACGTCCATCGGAAGTACCACCCGCGGTCGTAGGGTACCCACGGCCTCCAGAAGGGACTATCGAATGGTAGGCGCCTCGGCTCGGACATCCTGAGAGTCCTGACTCACCCGATCCGCGGCCGCAAATAATTCGGCCGGAGTCTCGACCTGACCCAGGAGCCGGATGGCCTCCGCGAGGACCGGCTCACGTTGCGACCGAAACTCGACCGCCCGTCCTATCATGTCCATCCGTCGTGCCATACGCGGCAGGATCAGCCACTCCAAGTAAGCGCGTATCTGGGCATCGTCGAGATACTCCCGCTCAGCCCCATCCTCCGCGAGGTCGCCGAGAAAGCTTTCGAATGCGACAGGGTCGATCGCGGGTTCGGCGTCCTGGCCTCTAAGTTGTGCGGCTTGACTGAAGGAGAATTCCTCGATTCTCTGGGCAACGGGTACGCCAGCGGACGCGATCTGGGAAAGGAACTCACGCTCGATGAGCGTGGTCGTATCGTTGGCAATCGCGAGATCGGGAAAAACGCCGCCTCCCGCGACCAATTCACGGCCCGACTCGGTCGTGACGATCGGAAAGTCATCTGGGTCTTCGGGCAAGGGGTTACCCTGAGCCGTCCGGGGTCGATGGAGCGATCGCCCAAGGGGTGTATACCACTCGCCGGTGGTCAACCGAAGGTGGCGTGTTTCCGTGAGCCTGAACACGTTTTGGAAGACACCCTTACCGAAGGTCCTTCCGCCCATCACCAAGGCCCGGTCATGGTCCTGCAAAGCTCCTGAGATGATTTCGGAAGCGGACGCCGAATATTGGTCAACGAGGACGATGACCGGTTTACCAGGAATCCGGTCCGGTGACTCTGCGGACCACGACTCGTCCATGCTCCGGGCGGACTGTCCGGGGACACGGCTCTCAGCGCTGGCGAGGCGCGCGCCTTCTTCAAGGAAGAGATCCGAGATGTTCAGAGACTCGTCGAGGTACCCGCCCGGGTTGCCCCGGAGGTCGAGAATAAATCCACGTGCGTCGCTGAACTCGTCGAGTGCATCTCGGATTTCGTCGGCCGAGCCACGGGCCACGCGGTCGAGGTGGATATAGGCGATGTTGGAGCCCACCAGATCCGCCTCCACTGCCTCGACGTGTACACTGTCGCGGCGAACGCTGGACCTGATTGGCGCCGTGAGTCCCCGGCGTGCGAGCGCAAGCTCCACCGTCGACCCCACTTCGCCTCGGATGACGTTCGACGCGTCGCTCGTGCTCCAACCCTCCGTGCTCTCGTCGTTGACCGCGATGATGAGGTCACCGACCCGGATGCCGGACCGGTCGGCGGGTGTGTCCCGAAAGACCGCCGTAATCGTAATGGCCTCATTCAGGTTGGTGATCTGGACACCAATACCCGCGTAGTTACCCGTGTTGTTCTCTTGGAAGTCGCTGTACTCATCCGGTGTAAACGCCTGGGCATACGGATCATCCAGTTCAGAGATCAGCCCGTCCACGGCGCGATGCCAGAGCGTCGAGTCCGAGAGTTCTGAAAGGCCGTAGTCGCGAATGGCCTGAAAAACGCTAAAAAATTCCTGGGCACCCGGAGAGGCGGCCGGTTGGTTCGCCGTCCCGCGCCGTCTCCCAAGGTCCTGGCCGTCGCTGGCGGACGGAAGGGCGAGAACAAAGGCCAACACGAAGCCGAATAAGGTCTTACGGTTCATCGGTTCACTTTCGATGTGGGCAACGTTGGTAAGGCGTCTTCTTTAACCCCTTAGGATTGTGCGTCGTTCCGACCGATGCGCAAGGGCCTTCGGCTAGGACGGCTGAATCCTTATTTTGTCGAGAGACGGGCGAGATACACTCAATCGTCGACACACCCCGGAGGTGGGGTTAATGATACGATCGGCAATAGGGTCTCAGCTACGGGTGGGACTAGCACAGTTCAAACCCGACAAGGCTGAGGTCGAATCCAACCTCTCGCGAATTCTAGAGGTGGTGACCGAGCAGTCCGGGGAGGTCGACCTATTGGTGTTCCCGGAGACGAGCTTGACCGGGTACTTCCTCGAGGGTGGTGTTGCCGAGGCTGCGCGTTCGGCGGCGGACGTCGCCGAACGATTGGGGCCGCCCCCGGAAGGGGCGCCCGATCTGGTGCTCGGCTTCTTCGAGAGACATCGCCGGAGGCTCTACAACAGCGTCGTATACCTGACTGCCGGCGAGGGGGTTTTCGAGGTTACGCACGTCCACCGGAAGATGTTCTTGCCCACCTACGGGGTTTTCGACGAGGGGCGCTTCGTTGAGGCCGGAAAGAGCGTGCGCGCGTTCGATACTCGGTACGGACGGGTGGGGCTCCTCATCTGCGAAGAGATGTGGCACTCGTTACCGCTCACTATCCTGGCCGTAGGTGGTGCGGAATTGATCATCGCCGTGAGTGCCTCTCCGGCTCGGGACTTCACACCTGGCGGGGAAGGGCGCCCCCACAACTTGAGTCGATGGGACGCCCTGGCCCCTGCTACAGCCCTTGAGCACGGTGTGTTCGTGGTTGTGAGTCAGTTGGTCGGCTCGGAGGGTGGAAAGGTCTTTCCCGGCGGATCGATCGCGGTTGGACCCGACGGTTCGGTTCTGGCTCGGGGGCCGCTCTTCGAGGAGGGCGTGACCGTGGCACAGCTCGAGTCGGCCGCCTTGGATCGAGCACGTGTGGCGTCGCCCCTGTTGGCGGACCTGGAGCACACGCTTCCACACTTGCAGAAGGCGCTGGCAGAGGCCCAGGACCCGGATGCGGCGCGCGTGCCCGCCGGTGACGACTCGGACGAAACGAAGCCGGGGCTCGACAAGGGTTCCCCCGGCGAACACGCCGACGAACACACACGACTCTATCCGCCGGATGATAATTTGCTCGACCTGGACCTGCCGCTCGTCGAGAGCGCCCTAGTGGAGTTCATCCGTGAAGAAGTCGTTCGTCGACGTGGATTCGAGCGCGTGGTGATCGGTCTATCGGGTGGCGTGGATTCGAGCGTGTCGCTTCTGTTGGCGGTGCGTGCCCTCGGGCCCGACAACGTGACGGGGTTTCGACTTCCCTACGCGACGTCCAGCCAGGAAAGTGTGGACCACGCGAACCTCGTCCTCGAGGTTTCTGGCGCCCAGGGCCACACGATCGAAATTACCGGAGCGGTCGACGCGTACGTAGAGGAATATGAGCCCGATCTTTCTCCGTTGCGCCGGGGAAATCTGATGGCTCGTCTGCGTTCCGTGATCCTTTTCGATCAGTCAGCGAAGCTGCGAGCGCTCCCTCTTGGTACCGGAAACAAGTCGGAGCGCCTCTTGGGCTACTACACCTGGCACGCTGATGATTCACCTCCGATCAATCCGCTCGGAGATCTTCTCAAAACGCAAGTTTGGGGCCTTGCCCGACACCTCGGCGTGCCCGAAGTGATCATCGACAAACCCGCGTCGGCGGACCTGGTGCGGGGAGTTCACGACGAGGACGAACTCGGTATCTCGTACCATCGCGCCGACCCGATCCTCCATTGGCTGCTAGGCGGCTATACCGAGGAAGAGTTGAAGAGAGACGGATTTCCCGAAGAAGAGGTGGACTGTGTTTGGCGGAGATTGTCGGCGACTCACTGGAAGCGGGAGCTGCCCACGGTCGCGATGCTGTCATCCACAGCGATCGGCGAGTTCTATCTGAGGCCGGTCGACTATTAATCTGAGGCCGCTCGACTCTTAGCTGCCCGTCCCGACTCCGATCACCTTTCTCCTGAGAGTTTCCATCAACGGAAGTGGCGTTAGCTCTCCGTCGATGATCGAGGCGAGCTCTTCCTCTTCCTTCCAGTGGGCTTCTACTTCCGCGAGTTCAAGCTCCAGAAGGCGCTGTTCGACGCTGTCATTGGCCGCGATCTCCAGGGCGATGGCCCCGGTACGCTGTAGATCGCCCAGCCTGCGTCCCTCCTTGATGACGATACGGGTGAGGTCCTCCGGGCTTCCGGCCTCTTCGATGAGTCGCGTAGCCGACCGGACACGTTTCTCCGACGCGCCCGTGTGGTGATGATACGCTAGGAGCCGTCGAGTGACGTATTCCCCCTCCTTCCCCCCAAGGTGAAGGCCTCCCTCGCCGAGGTCGCCACAAGTTGGACAGCGTTGGGTTACGGATAGAGCGTCTCCGGGGGCCTCGCCGGGCGAAAGGATCAATTGTGCACGGTCCCGAAAGGCCAGATTGCGAAAGACTTGTCCGCACCGGCCGCACTGCCGAGTGCCTCGCCACGCGTTTCCACCAAAGCGGAGCCATCGGGCGGCGTGTGTCACCTGTTTCGGAGCGTTCTCCCACAGAAGCCACGCACCGAGCCAGGTTACGCCACCCGTGGCCCATCCCCCCGCGATCGCCGCTCCCGCGGCGGCGGTCCCCAAGAAGGTGAGCTTTTGATGTTTAGCCGCGCGCTGGGTGAGTTCCTGTCCATACCTCCACCAGGCTTCTTCCGTGAGATTCGCCCGTCCCACCCGAATGACGTCGAGCTCGCCAGCTCGAAGGAGCGAGACGTTGTCGGTCTGCGAGAGGAGTTTGGCTCGATCCCGAACGATCTTGTTG
>JAPYQK010000142.1 GCA_029941275.1 Longimicrobiales bacterium
AGTTCGTCGACCTCTTCCACGAGGTTCGCTCGTTGGCTCGGATCGACCTCGCGCATGAGTTCCGACGCGAGAGCCAGGCCATGGGGCGCCTCGCCGAACTCCTGGCGACGGCCTTCGCGGAAAGCCAGCGCCGGATCGGCGCGTACCGGTTCGAGGACATCACGTATCTCCTCGGGGGGCCTGATCCCACGGGAAGTCGCGAGGACCTCCATTACCGCCTCGACCAGAGGGTGCGCCACCTCCTTCTCGACGAATTCCAGGACACTTCCCTCGAACAGTGGCGGGCGTTGGAGCCACTTGCTCACGAGTTACTCTCCGGGCACCTGGACGAGCGGGCCGGCGTCATCGTGGCGGATACCAAACAGTCCGTCTACGGATGGAGGGGAGCACGCCCCGAACTCGTACGCCAGGTAAGTGAGCAGCACGGGCTCACCGAGAAGACCATGGAACACTCGTGGCGTTCCAGCCAAGTAGTTCTCGACTTCGTGGCGGACGTCTTCCGCGACTTCCCGAACAATCCGGTCATTTCCAGCATGGGTGTAGGCCAGCGAGTCGCGGCCGATTGGATGGCCGATTTCACCGAGTTGAAAGCCGCCCGGGAGGTTCCAGGCCACGCGTGCGTTCATCTTGCTCCTCGGGAATCTGGTCCTTCTCCGCTCCACCCCGACCTCCTGCGCTATTCTGCGCAACTCGTCCAGAAGTTGCACGCGCAGATGCCGGACCGGAGCATCGGAGTGCTGGCCCGGCGGAACAAAGTCGTGGGTCATCTCATGGACGAGCTAAGTCTGTTGGGTGTGCGGGCCAGCGGCGAGGGCGGCACTTCGTTGACCGACACCGCCCCCGTTAACGCGATACTCTCACTGCTCAGGTTGGCCGATCATCCCGGCCACCGGGCGGCTCTCTACCACGTGGCTCGGACCCCACTGGGAGAGGTCGTCGGCCTCCGAGATCACAAGAACCCCGGTGCTGCCCGAGAACTCGCCCACCGTATCCGTAATCAGCTTCTCAGAGACGGATACGGCAGCAGTCTTGCCCGATGGGCTCGGGATCTGGCACCCCACTGTGACAACCGAGAGGTGCAACGCCTGCTGCAACTCGTCGAGTTGGGCCACCGATGGGATGAACGCTCCACCCTACGGCCCACCGACTTCACCCGGTACGTAACCGACGAGCCGGTGGAGGACCCTTCCTCCGCCCCGGTACAGGTGATGACGGTACATCGGTCCAAGGGCATGGAGTTCGACGTGGTCGTTCTCCCCGAACTCTACGGATCCCTCTCTCCCAAGGGCGAAGGAGTGGCGATCCCCGAGCGAGACCCCGACACCAACCGCGTCGTGCGGGTCTACCCGCGCATCGAGCAAAGCGTCCGCATGTTGTTCCCCGAAGTGGATGTTGCGCTCCAGAAAGTCAAAGCCGCCGAGCTGCGAGACGAGCTCAGCGTGTTGTACGTGGCGCTCACGCGGGCGAAGTATGCGCTTCACCTTGTCATTCCCCCGGAGGGGAGCAGCACGAAACACAGCGCTGCGCTGGTCAGTGCGGCGTTGGTGTTGAAGGATGCAGAGGTCAGCGAAGCGGGTATCCTGCTGGAGCTGGGGGATTCCCAGTGGTCTGTTTCGTCCAAGCCCGAGGACGCCATCCATCAGCCCGCCGACCTGATCGATCCGTTGGCAGAGCCAGCCGCGATGCTTCCAATCGAGCCGGTCGAAGCACTCGGTCCGGCTGAGGGGCAATCCGAGAAGGCGGTTGGCCACCCTCCCCCAAGGGGTGTCGATCTCGGCGCCCCGATCTTTCGACCCTCGGCGGCCGGGCTCGGCCGGAACTTGGCCCGGCGCAGCCCGTCTAGCCTGGAAGGCGGCGACCGGGTGGACTTGGCCTCCACCCTTCGCCTCGACCGAGCCGGTGCGCTCCACCGCGGAGATGTGGTGCACGCCTGGTGCAAGAACATTGGGTGGATTGAATCAGGAATCGGAGAAGACGCGGCCCTAGTAGCTACGGCTCGAGCAACATCACCCAGCTTGACTGAGGCGCAAGTTGCCGAACTCATCGCTGAGTTCCGCGGCTGGATGGATGCAGAAGCCGTTCGTAGCGCCTTGAGCCGAGGTCATTTTCCATCCGACCTCTTCACTGTCGCACAAGTGGAGAATGAACTGCCCTTCGCCCGCCGGGTGGATGGAGAAATTCAGGAGGGCTTCATCGATCGGTTGGTACTGATTCAGCGCGATGGGGTGGTCGTCGGCGCGGAGGTCCTGGACTTCAAAACCGACATGATCGAACCGGGTGACGATGAAGGGCTGGCCGACCGCACCGAGCAGCACCGCCCACAAATTTCCGCCTACTGCGATGTGGTACGAGAGCAATATGGGCTGGCCGCGGGAGACGTCAGCGGGTTTCTGGTGTTTCTCGTGTCGGGGGAGGTCAGGGAGGTGGTGCGAGAGAAACGGTGAACGTCGAGCCCTCTCCCAGGGTGCTCTTCACCCACAACTTCATCTCCATCAACTCACACAGCGAGCTGGAAATCGCCAGGCCCAGGCCCGCACCCTCGTGGGCGCGTGTTGTCGCCCCATCCGCTTGCTCGAAGGCCAAGAAAATCGTCTCGAGGCGGTCCGGAGGCACACCGACACCCGTGTCCTCCACGTGCACTCGCTGGGCCACACCGTCGGAGGCTTCCACACGAACCGTAACCGATCCCTGTTCCGTAAACTTGAGGGCGTTGCGCACCAGATGGTTCAGCACCTGACCGAGCCGCGACTCGTCCGCCCGGATCGGCTGGAGGTCGGAAGGAACCACGAGGCGTGTCTCTACCCCTTCCTTCGCCTTCCAATCCTCGAGCCCGCCCACCGTCCCATCGATCAAGGATGCGAGGTCCAGGTCCTTCAACTCCACAGTCAACTCGCCCTCCTCGATTCGGTCCAAATCCAGGAGGTCGTTGACCAATTCGAGGAGACGCATCCCGTTGGTGCGGATGCGTTCAAGTAGGTCGAGCTCCTGCGGCCCCGAGCCGACTTTCTTCTTCTTGTGCAGGGCAGCGACGAGGAACAGAAGATTCGTTCCGAGCAAGCGTAGCTGAGGAACGGCAACCACGTTGAAACGGATGAGCCCCTTGGGATCTTTGGAATCGCTACTCATTTCCGCCCTAACACTCCTCGGTCACCGCGCCCGGCCAGAAACCGTGGTCGAAACCTGCTCACCGGAAACGATTGAAGCCAACCCCTTGTTTTTAGAGTGTGAACACTCCGATACTCCAAGTATATGGCAATGCTGCTCTGGATCCTCGGAATTTCTCTCTCCGTCTCCGCCCTGTGCTCCGTCCTGGAGGCCGTTCTTCTATCCGTCACCCACTCCTATGCTGAGGTATTGAAGGAGCAGGGATCGAAAGCGGGCCACTATCTCGACGTAATGAAGGGTAAGATCGACGAGCCGATCGCTGCCATTCTCACGCTCAATACCATCGCCCATACGGCGGGGGCAGCTCTCGGGGGATGGCGGGCCGGCATAGTCTTCGGCGAGGCGTGGATTGCCGTGTTCACGGGTGTCCTGACCCTCATCATCTTGCTCTTCTCGGAGATCATTCCCAAGACGATCGGCGCCACGTTCTGGAAGCAATTGGGCAGGCCCGCCGCCCACGTATTGTGGTGGATGGTGATCCTTATGAAGCCCATCCTGATCCCGCTCAATCTCTTCAGCCAGCTCATACGCCGGGAGAAGGGCAAGACGGTCAGTCGGGCGGAACTCGAAGTTCTCGCTCAGATCGGGTACAGCGAAGGCACCATCGACGAAGACGAGTGGCAAGTCGTGACCAACGTCATCCGCCTCGGTGAAGTCACTGTAGGCGAGGTCATGACACCTCGAACCGACATGATAGCGATCCCACAACACTCTACTGTTGAAGGGGTTATCGAGATCATGTTGGAAGAAGGGCACCTCCGCCTTCCGGTGTACGCCGAATCGATCGACAAGGTCACCGGACTGCTACTCGCCCGAGATCTGTGGAGGGCGCATCGCGACGGCGTAACCGACATCTCCGAAATCCTGCGTCCGGTGCAGTTCCTGCCGGCGACCAAACTGGTCGAAGATCTCATCCCCGAAATGCGGGCCCACCGATCGAAGATGGCGATCGTCATCGACGAGTTCGGCGGAACAGCCGGGCTCGTTACCCTCGAAGATCTCATCGAAGAGATCGTCGGCGAGATCCAGGACGAGCACGAAGGGGACGAGCCCTTGAGCTTCGAGGAGTTGGACGATGGAACCGTCCACATTTGGGGAGGCGTCGCAGTGCGGGAGGTGAACGACCGACTGCATCTCTCGATGGCCGAGGAGCCCCATGACACCCTGGGCGGCTACGTCTTCGGCGAGTTGAACAGAATCGGGAGGGTCGGCGACGTCGTGCAGTTGGAAAACGCGAGCTTGCGCATCGTCCAAATGCGCGGCCGACGCGTAGAGTATGTGGTGCTCGCCCGAGAAGCCGTCCCGGACGCCGAAGCCAGTTCGAACAAATAGAGAGTGGGGCTGGGCTCCCGAGCTACTCCCGGTTCACGCCCTCGACGTAGATGGTCTGGCTCGGATAGGCGAAATCGATGCCTTCCTCGGCAAACCGATTGAAAATTTCAAGGTTGACCGCGTGATGTGTCTGGCCATATGTCTTGAAGTCCGGGACCAGCATGTGATACACGATGTCGAAGTTGAGCGCCGAGTCCCCGAAGACCATGAAGAGGCATCGATCGAAGCGGGTCTGCTCATGTGACTCGATGATCTCCTGGATCAATCCCGGGATCCGCTCCAGCTTTTCACGGGGCGTATCGTAAGTCACGCCGAGTGTAAAAGCGGCCCGCCGCTCCTGGCGGAGTTCGAAATTCTGAATGCGACTCCCGAGAAGGTCGCCGTTAGAGAAAACGAACTGCTCTCCGGTGGGCGCCAGGATTCGTGTGCTCTTGAGGCCCACGTGTTGCACCGTCCCCGCCATGTCGCCAACCTGGATGTAATCGCCGACCGCGAACGGACGATCAAAGACGATCGTGAGAGAGGCGAAGAGATCCCCGAGCACTCCCTGAAGCGCAAGCGCCAGAGCCACGCCACCGATCCCCAGTGACGCGATCAACGGACCCACGTCGATGTTCAGGTTGTCGAGGGCCAGCATCACGAAGGTGGCCCATACCGCGAGCCGAATCAGAAAACCCACCGAACCGAGCGCCGTCGAGATCGTCGGATCCGCCTCGAATTCTTGCCGGGCCCAACTCCCGAGCACGTAGTTGACGATGCCGTTGGCCCAAAACGCTCCTTGAATCAGAAAACCCAGCACGAGGATCGTCGAGAGCAGTTCGTCTAGGTCGGCCGGAAGGGCGAGGCTGGCCGCACCCGCATAGAGCGCCAGGAGCGCCACGAAGACGAACTTGGTTTTTTCCAGGAGTTCCGCGACCAAATCGTCGACGTCCGTCTCCGTCTTGGACGCAATGGCCTTCAAGCGTTTTAGACCAATGCCGATGGCAAGCCGGACGCTTACGATCACGACCACGACCACGCCCGCGGCTACCAGCCAATCCTGCCCCGTATTGTCGCGGAGAGGGTTACTCAGGAAGTCCCACATAGAAACTCCGGATGTGTTGGGCCCCGAACGGACGGTTTCTCTTCTTCAGCGTGTCACGCCTGGACCCCGCAGGATCGACCTTCGGGAAACCGTGCGAGAATCGACCTAACCGGTGGCGGTGGGCTCGCCTTCCTCGACAACCGGCGCGGCCGCCCGCTCTCGTTGTTCTTCCTTCCAAAACGACACCGCCAAGAGAACCGCACCGCAGGTGATCGCCATGTCGGCAACATTAAAAATTGGCCAATCCATGATGCCCAAATCGATCGGTCCGATGAAGTCCACCACACCGCGATTCCAACGCACCCGATCGTACAGATTTCCCAGCGCACCCGATACCACCATGGAAATCGAGATCAACCGGAGCCAATCCCCCCGCTCCGCCTGCCGCAAAAGAACCAGGAGCAGTACGAGCGCCAGAATCGTCACGGGTATGAAGAACCAGCGTGAGTCCTCCCCCACGGAAATCCCGAACGCCGCACCCCGGTTGAAGGCGAGCGTGAGCGGCACCCACCCGCCCAGGATCTCCATTCTATTGCCCCCATCCAGGGTCGTCAGCGCCCATTGTTTCGTGATGAGGTCCAGGATGAGCACCGACGGAATAATCGCGGCGAGGACAGTAAGCTTCGGTTTCACGGACTCATCGGTCTCTTGGGTGAGCGGGTAGTGGCCCCTGTGGGATGAATCTTACACGAAGGCACGATCAAGCCTCAAGGGTACGGATCGGGAGGACTCGCGGCAATCGGCCCCGGGCGGCGGGTTCCGGGGCACGCGTACCCCACAAAGCAGCGCGGCCCGGGGACTCATTCAGTCACGTGGAGTCCCGCCAACTCGCAACGCAACATTCTGAACCCCGGGCCAACACTAACTTCAACCAACTTGAGAAGCTCCCGGTACTCCGCTCATGACGAGCGAAGTTTTTCATACGTCACAACGATACCGGTCAGCAACAGAGAATGCTGTAGGGTGAGCCCCCTAGCGGCTTGTGGGGAATCTCCCCACGGAAATGCACGCGCCAGGTTGCGCGATCCCCATGGGGCACTCGTGTTGACCGTGAATATCCTGTGCTGTCTTGGTCCCCTCGAAAATTAAGGAGCATCGGCCATGCGGCGACGTAGCGCACTGGCGATAGCGCTCACCACGTTACTCGTCACCACGGGATGCTATCATCAAGTGGTCCCAACAGGAGCCTCACCGGCACCTGGAAACGCGGCGGTAACGAAGACCGCCTCGCTCTACTTTTATGGACTGGTAGGTGCCGAGGTCGACACCACGGCGGATTGCCCGCGCGGGGCTGCGGTGATCGAGACCCAACAAACGTTCGTTAACGGACTGCTCGCCCTAGTTACGCTCGGTATCTATACGCCGCAGACGGTCACGATTACGTGCGCTGCAGGCTGAAGAAGAGTTCCTCATGAGTCTAGTCACGATTCCCAGCTGACCCAGGGAGATGAAGATGCGCGGTAGAAAGCTGTCAATATTCGCTTTGGTCGCCATTATGTCCGGATGCTATCACGTCACCGTCGTCACCGGACTGCCCGAATCGACGACCACGATCGACGAGGCATTTCAGATGTCTTTTGTGAGCGGGCTCGTTCCCCCTGCCGAACTACAGGCGGAGGACGAGGGGTGCACCGAGGGTGTCGCGAAGGTCCATGTTTGACGCAGCTTCGTGAACGTGCTGGTTGCGGGGGTCAGCGGAAACCTGGTCACGCCCATCTCTGTGTCCGTGACGTGTGCCAGTTGATTCTCCGCTAGGCGCCCGAATCTACAGGATCCGGTTCGGCCCCAAGGCTTGCGACCGCACCTCCCGCCGCACTGGATGTCCTCGAATACAAAAAGCTCTGACCATCTCTACGATGGTCAGAACTTTTTGATGGAGGCGGCGGGAGTCGAACCCGCGTCCGCAAGTGGATCCTACAGAGCCTCTACGTGCGTAGCGTCACTCATTATTTCGCTCGGGGC
>JAPYQK010000143.1 GCA_029941275.1 Longimicrobiales bacterium
TCGATCGCCTCTTTCTCGATATGGATGATCTGAGCAGCCAAGAGGCACAGCTCGCGGCGATCCGTTCGGCGGGACGCGCCTCCGCGGCTGAGCTTGCACGGGCGCAAACCTCTGCGGAACTCGAGGCACTCCGTGGCGACCTCCAGGGCCTGAACCAGATCGGCATGGCGCTCATGAGCGAGCGCGACCCCGACGTCGTTTTAGAGCTGATGCTCACCGAAGCGAGACGTCTTACCACGAGTGACGGCGGCAGTCTCTACCTAGTCGAGGAAGACGAGGACGGGACCCAGAAGCTGCACTTTCTGCGGTCCCAGTCCGACTCACTTCCGGACTTGGAAGCGCCGGATTTCTCCCTGCCGTTCGACGACAGGAGCTTGGCCGGATACGTGGCCCTCCGCGGGGAGCCATTGTCAATCGAGGACGCCTACCCACGAAAAGCGAGCAGAGCACTTGCTCCGACATGGTCGGAGCGAATTCGACGTCTTTCTCCTGGGCCTAGAGGAAGAGTACGAGCGTTCGCAGAGCCAGGTGGACACCTTCCGGGAGGCCATTCGAGAGTCCAACGTGCCCAAGGTGCTGCCCGAAGCCAGTGCCGAGATTCTCAAGGACATCGCGGCCACAACCTACAGTGACTTCGACGGCGAGCAGGTGCCTTACGTCACTACGGAGGAACTCCACTTCCTTTCGATTCCGAAAGGCTCGCTCGATCCTGACGAACGCCTTCAGATCGAATCACACGTCACGCATACGTACAACTTCCTCACACAGATCCCGTGGACAGCCAACCTCGCCCGTGTGGCAGACATAGCGCACGGCCACCACGAGAAACTCAACGGCACGGGCCACCCCAGGGGTGTTGAGGCGAATGAGATCGCGATCCAGACTCGCATCATGACCGTGTCCGATATTTTCGACGCGTTGACGGCATCGGACCGCCCGTACAAGAAAGCGCTTTCGGCCGAGAGGGCAGTCGAGATTCTGGACATGGAGGCCAAAGCAGGCATGCTGGACCGCACGGTCGTGGATCTTGTCCTCGCTTCCGAAGTGCATCGGAAGATCCTCGACACGGACTGGCAACAGCTATGAGGCCTGCTGAACAGGCTGAGTGTCGCCGCACGCCGCCACCGTCGTGAAGATCGCCATCAACACCGGTGGCGGGGACGCACCCGGACTCAACGCCGTCATTCGAGCCGCGGTTCTTTCGGCTACCAACCTCGGCTGGACCGTGTACGGGATTCGCAGGGGCTACCAGGGACTCTTCGAGGAAGACGGCGTGATCCCCCTGACCCGGGACTCCGTTCGTGGTATCACGCACATCGGCGGGACCATTCTGGGAACCACCAATAGGGGCAACCCTCTCCGTTGGCCCGTGGAGAAGGAAGACGGAACGGTCGAACTGGTGGACCGATCTGACGAGGTGATCGAAGAATTTCAGCGAAGGGGACTCGGCGCGCTCATCGCCATAGGGGGTGACGGCTCCCTTCAAATCGCGTCGGCCCTGTCCGACAAGGGCTTTCCAGTGGTGGGAGTGCCCAAAACGATCGACAACGATCTCGCGGCCACCCAAGTCACGTTCGGCTTCCACACCGCGGTCGCCACCGCGACCGACGCCATCGGACGACTCCACTCGACCGCCGAATCCCACAATCGTGTCATGGTAGTGGAGCTCATGGGTCGCACAGCCGGGTGGATCGCGCTGTTCGCTGGAGTGGCGGGTACCGCAGACGTCATCCTGATTCCTGAGATTCCGTACAACCTCGATAAGCTTTGTGCGAAAATCGAAGAGCGCTACGAGACGGGTCCGGGATTTGCCATAGTGGTGGCGGCCGAGGGCGCTTTCGAGGCGGGAGGATCCCCGACTCTGCAGGAGCAAGCGCGAGGTGGAGCGTCATCCCGGCTAGGCGGCATCGCCGAAAAATTGGCTCGACAGATCGAGGAACGCACCGGCCACGAGACGCGTTCGCTCGTTCTCGGCCACCTCCAGCGCGGTGGTGAGCCCATCGCCTACGACCGTCTCCTAGCGCTCCGATTCGGGTCTACCGCGGTAGAGTTGGTGAGGGACGGGTGCCTCGGGTGTATGGTGGCCTTGGCTCCGCCGAAAGTTCTAGCGGTGCCCCTCGCGGAGGCCATCGCCAAGCTCAAGCTGGTCCCGCCCGACGGCGATCTGGTGAGGACCGCAAAGAACATCGGGGTTTCGTTCGGGGACGAGTGACGCCCTCGTGCTAAGGTCAGCTAAAAACGGAAGCTGCCACCGCCGGGGGGGCCTCTAAAGTTCCCGCCACGACCGCCACCGGGGAACCCACCACCGCCACCGGGGAACCGATTGTTCACCACATTGTTGAAAATCGATCCGAATTGGTAGGAAAACCCAACTGAGAAGTTGTACTGCTTGTCCGTAGCACTCTGAGCGAGTCCCAGCAGGATGTCGTCGTCAGACAGGTCCACCGCCGTCAAGAACAACTGGTCGGCCACCAACGTGTAGCCCCCACGAAGGTTTATGTCTAAACCGCGCGTGATCCTGAACGAGACCCTCCCACTCAGGTCGAGGTTGTTGCGGTCGAAGTCGTGGAGATAGTGCGATCCTCGGACGGTAAGCGAAATGTCGCCCCAGGTCTGCCGTTGAGAGAGATCGAACGTCAGGGACTGCTGGAAGCGAGTCTCGCTGAGCACGTTACTCTGCGTGAGCTCCATGTAGTTGAAGTGGGTGGGCCCGATTTCGTAGAAAGCGGTGAGCGATCGCCGGGTCGCCTCGTCGTATGGAAAAACGCTGTACTCCAGCGCCGGACGGAACTCAACGGCCACATCCTGATTGTCACTGGTGTTACGTGAGGCCCGGGATGTGAATCCGAGGGACCAGAACTGGCCCACGGAATAGACGACCGTGGTGTTGAAGTTCCAGTCCGTCCGCCGATCCACAAAGTTTGCGCGACCGGGAAACTTGGTTTTGCGGAAGCTATTCATCAGGAATGCCGAGTAGTTCTGCTTCCAGGTAGGCGTAACCCTGGAGCCGGAGATATTACCGAAAAGTTGGCGCGACTTCCGGGTTTCTTCTCCACTGAAATTACCGTTTGCGCTGACACGGAAGACCCAGAGGTTCCACGGATCGTCAACCTGTTCCTGGGAGACGAGGCCGGCCGGGCGACCCCCACCGGGACGCTGATTCGCCTGCAGGCGGACCAGGTCGCGGAAGCCCGCGAACTGAGCGAACCGCGCGAAGCTCAGTCCTAGAGCGTGTGAAACCCCGTCCAGGCGCTCGCGTTGGGTATCGGTCGGCAACGACTGGTAGAGGCTCTGATCTACATATTCCTCGTACGCCTCTCGCCCGGTCGCGTCGAGCACGTACTCTCGACCATTCGCTCCCGTGGTCTGGCTCGTCATGATTACGTGAAGATCGGCGTCCTGTTGGTCGCGAACCCATGTGACCCACGGAATTTCGGTCCGGTGGTACGTGTCGTCGCATTGGGGACCCTGACAGTCGAAAAAGACCCTCGGGGCCTGGGACCGGCCGCCACCAGCATTCTGCGCGAAGAGGTTTGGCGTGCTAGGAAGAAATCCCAAGGCCACCAAGGCGAGGGGAATGTATTTTCTGGGCATACGTGGGGGACTCGAATGTGAGGGTCTCTCGAGACATTTCTCGATGATCAGCGGATCTGGCGCCGGCCAGCCGCGCCCTCCCTGTTGCTCGAAACCTAACAAAAAGAGGGCACGTTCGTTCCGGCTGAACACGCTCCAGGATATGAGACACGTAGGGGGACCCGATCGTTGAGGATCAGACTCGATCGCGGTGGGTCGGATGATCGCTCTACGAGGGCACGAGTGCGGCAGTGATCGCCACCACGCCGACTAAGATCGCCCGACCCCTCGGCCCATTGCCCGCCCCGCCTGAGCGGAGTTCGTGCGCGGGGTCGCTGAAAAATGAGTTGGCCGTCGAAGTTCTTCTTCGCCGCCCCCTACCACTCCTGGGAACGGGGAACCAGCGAGAACACCAACGGGCTCATCCGCCAGTACCTACCCAAACGCCGAAGCATGGCTCACGTCACTCAGCGCCACTGTAACCGCATCGCTCACAAACTCAACTCACGACCCAGGAAGCGTTTAGGCTTCCGTACCCCCGAGGAGTGTTATGTACAAAACTGATGCGTGTTGCACTTCAAAGTTGATGCTGAGCGGTGTAACAACTACAGAACACGATGTAACGACTACGGACGTGTATATGGTGCGCTTTCCCCGCTATTGTATTCATCGCTGGTCGCACTCCGGCTTCCAGAGGAATATCGCACTCGGCGCACGAGCCGGGTTTGAGGAGATCGCCCATGTCCAAGTCGCGTCGAGTTTTCTTCGGCCTAGCCGCGGCCCTATGTGTCGCCGTTTCCGTCCCTTTACCGGCATTGGGCCAACGGGGTGGCGGCGCGGCACCCGCCATCTCTGCGGACTTTCCTTTCGAGTCCCGTTACGTGGAGGTCCTCGGCTCCAGGATGCACTACGTCGACGAGGGTCAGGGCGACCCGATCCTTTTTCTCCACGGCAACCCGACGTCGTCCTACTTGTGGCGCAACATTATTCCCTATGTGACGGACAATTACCGGGCCATCGCGGTCGATTTGATCGGCATGGGCAAGTCTGACAAACCCGACCTGGAGTACACTTATCAGGATCACAAGCGGTACTTGGACGCGTTCATCGAGACCCTCGACCTCCAGGACATCACCCTCGTCATCCATGACTGGGGTTCAGTGCTGGGGTTTGACTACGCCGTGGAGCACGACGACAACGTCCTGGGCATCGCGTTCATGGAGTCGATCATCCCTCCGAGGTTCCCAGCCCTCAGCCCATGGGTGGTGCGTTGGGGAGGTTTCGTTCGGACGCCGGAGAGGAGCTGATCCTCGAACAAAACCAATTTGTCGAGCAGATTCTGGGAGGAAGTGTCGTTCGTGGCCTCACGGAAGAGGAAATGGCGTACTATCGTGAGCCCTACCCCACACCCCAATCCCGATTGCCGACCCTGCAGTGGCCCCGTGAGCTCCCGGCCGACGGGGAGCCGGCCCGAAACGTCGAGGTCGTGACGCGCATCGGTGGGTGGATGCAAGGGACCGACTTGCCAATGCTGTTTCTGTGGGCCCGTCCGGGCGCCCTCAACAACGAGGCTTTTGCCGACGCCATGGTCGAAAGGGTCAGGAACATCCAGACGGCATTCGTTGGAGCGGGTCGCCATTACATCCAGGAGGACCAACCGGAAATGATCGGCCGGACTGTCGCCGACTGGCGTAGACGTATCGGGGGAGAGTGACCCGGCGGGTCAGATCAGTTGCCCACGAGAGCGGGTACCCGTAATCTTACGGGTTAAAATATGCTTTCAGCAAAAGGAGAAACACGATGGGAAGCAACAACTCCTCTCGGCGCGTGACAGCCTTATTCGGGCTTCCGCTCGCGTTCGCCATGGTGCTCTCAGTGCCGATGGCGGGAATGGCGCAAGGACCAGGCACCGAGGACGGTCAGTGGACCTATCTCGGTGGTGATGCGTGGCACACCCGTTATACGCCGTCCGATGAAATCAACGCCTCGAACTTCGAGGACCTCGAAGTTGCGTGGCAGTGGGACGCGGCCAGCTTCGGGCCCAGCACGCCCCGAGCGACTCCGTCCTACGTCGACGGAAAGTTGATCACGGTCACGGGAGACCGGCGCAGCATGGTGGGGCTCGATCCCGCCACCGGAGAATTGCTTTGGAGCTTCACCGAGCCGAATACAGCCCGGTGGGAGTACTCCATGCGGGCTGGTTACGGCAAGGGCATCGCATACGGCGAGCGAGACGGCCGTGGAGTTGCTTTCATCTCGACACCGGGTTTCTTCCTCCACGCGTTGGACGTCGTCACTGGCGAGCCTCTCGCGAACTGGGGTGAATCGGTTCCGGTCGACGGCTTTCCGCCGACCGGCAGCGTGGACCTCCTGGCCGACTTGATCGATGGCTGGGGTCCCTGGGAGAACTGGAGCCAACCTTATAACGCATACCAGGGGCTCCCGCTTGAGCTCGGGTATATCACCGCTTCCTCACCGCCGATCGTCGTGAACGGCACCGTGATCGTCGGAAACTCCGCTGAACAGGGTTATCACCAGACGCGTATTGAGATGGTCCCGGGTGACATTCTCGCCTACGACGCCGACACGGGAGCCCTCAAGTGGAAGTTCAACGTGATCCCGCGGCCCGGCGAGTTCGGGCACGACACCTGGGAGAACGACGCTTGGGAGTGGACGGGGGACATCTCGTCGTGGGCGCCGATGGCGGCCGATCCGGAGTTGGGCATCGTCTACATCCCGACCAACGGTGCCACTCAGGACTTCTACGGTGGCTTCCGCCCCGGCGACAACCTCTTCAGCACGAGCTTGATCGCCCTCGACGTCGAGACGGGCGAGCGCGTGTGGCACTACCAGATGGTGCACCACGACATCTGGAACTACGACACGTCGACGGCGCCGATTCTCATGGACTTGGTGGTCGACGGTGAGACCATCCCCGCCGTTCTCCAGACGGGCAAGCAGGTCTTCGTGTACGCTCTGGACCGCAGAACCGGTGAGCCGATTTGGCCCATCGAAGAGCGCCCGGTGCCTCAGTCGAACGTGCCCGGCGAGAACCTGTCGCCGACGCAACCGTTCCCCACTTGGCCGTTGGCGTATGACCTGCAGGGTCGTCAGCCGGAGCACTTGATCGACTACACGCCGGAGATCTATGAGATGGCGTACGAAGTCGCCGAGGCGGGCGATCACTTCGCGCCGCTCTTCAATCCACCGACCAACGTCGGTAACCCCCAAGGAGACGGACCCGCAAGGATCTGCCCCGGCGGAGGCGGCGGGACCAACATCACCGGGCCCAGCGTGGCCGACCCGGTCAATGGCATCTTGTTCGTTACGTCGATCAGCGGCTGCTCGTACGAGTTCCTAGAGGCGGGCATCAACTCGCCGATGGACAACGATCAGATGACCGGGAAGACGCTATCCGATTGGATTCGGGGCGCCCAGGGCGACCGCCCGGGTCCCGAAGACATCGACGGTCTTTCAATCTGGAAAGGCCCGGTCGGCCGCATCACCGCGATCGACATGAACACCGGTGAGCACAAGTGGATGATTCCCTTCGGCGACGCGCCGCAAGAACAGCAGGACATGATCCGGAATCACCCGTTGCTCCAGGGCCTCGACAACGTGCTCACGAACCCGGGCCGCCGTGGCCAAGCGGCCATGGTGGTGACACCGACGCTGCTGCTTTCTTCCGGCCAAACGGCCGACGGCACGTGGCACCTGTTTGCTATCGACAAAGAGACGGGCGAACGGGTCGGCGCAGTACCCATTCCGGGCAGTACGCGCTACGGAATGTCGAGCTGGACACACGAAGGCCATCAGTACGTGATCATCCAGTTGGCGGACGGCTTGGCCGCAATGGCGCTACCAGGAGCAGCCGTAGACCACTGATCCTATTTTTCTGAACGGATCCAACGGTAGGGTCCGATAGAAGCCCCGGGGGACTGTATCCCCCGGGGCGTTCTTTGTTT
>JAPYQK010000144.1 GCA_029941275.1 Longimicrobiales bacterium
GCCTCGCGGTGCCGCTCGAACGTGAATCCGTCACAACAGGGGTCGGAGAGAACCAGGTCACCGTTCTCGAGGATCTCCACCCACTGTTCCTCGAAGCCGACGACGGATTGAGCGTAGAGCAACTGCGCCGATCGAACCGCGGAGCCCGCCATCGTCAGGGGACGAACTCAAAGGTGGTCGTCGCTTCCGAGACACCGTCGCGTAACACTTCTACCTGATTCGGAGAGGTGAAAATCAGAGCGCGCGCATACCCCTCGCTCTCTGGCGTTAGCGTGGTCCCGGCGATTCCACCGGTTGATTGGATCCAGGTCCAGGTTCCGAGGAGCGCTTGTGGCAATTCGTCGTCGTCTGAGGCGGTGGGGTTGGATGCGCACGCCGCTGATGCCAGCAAGACCACCAGGATGAGTGCCGGCACAGCGTACGCCTTCACTCCCTTCCACCTCTCCACGACTCTATGTACGCGTCCACCCATGCCCACCCCCCTGCCGGTGTAACCGGCTCATCCATACGGAGTTCGTCATCTATGGTTCAATACGGCGGGCTCCCTCGCCCAGGCGCTTTCCCCCAACTTCGGGCACGTCCCAGTGATCCCAACCGTACTCACTAAACGAACGATCAACCCCATTTGTGACAGCGCGCCACTCCATTTCCTACCGGGCTGCGTGTCCTCGAGATCCCAGCACAACGAAGAAGCGCCGCAAGGCCGTGAGGCCTCGCAGCGCTTTTTCCACGTCAAAGCGGGCGACCGGACTCGAACCGGCGACCCTCAGCTTGGGAAGCTGATGCTCTACCAACTGAGCTACGCCCGCAACGGCCGTAAACCTAAGACAGCGAACTCCGTAAGAGTAGATCCCAAAAAACCGGGCGCCCCAACAGGCGCCCGGTCTTTTCTGCTGAATCCTCGGCGTGTGCACCGAGGGCTTCAGAACGTCAGCTGCCGACCTCGTAACTGTATCCCAACACGACGTGGTCCGCACTGAACGAAAGCTGGAAGTCGAATCCGACGTCGGGGTCCGATACCGTGACGTCGACATCCTGAGTGCCGATCGGACTCCCGGAGTCGTCATAAAACGTGAAGGTCAGCGTGATCTCCGAGCCGGGAGCCATGGTCCTGTTGAAAGCTTGACCAAAGATGTTTGCACCGGAATTCGTCGGCTGAATTTGGAGGTTGTCGATGGAGAAGGGCAACGCCTGCAGAAGTTCGAGCGCGGCGACAGTCTCCTCCTGAAGCCCGGATTCCGACAAGGCCCGGATGTGCATCGAGTACACGTATGCATTGTATGGGTCGAGCTCAAGGACGCGGGCCGAGTAGGGGACTTGCGCCTCGGTGTTCCCCAATAAGCTGAGGGTCTGGGCCACGTTCTGCAGTGCATCCCGATACATGGGGGACCGTTCGAGCGCTTTCTGGAACCCTATGACCGCCCTTTCCAACTCATCCGCGCCATACAAGGACACCCCCGCGTTGAAATAGTCGAGGGGGGCCGCGTCGTCACTCGCCAGGATCTCGTCGAAAATCGTGACGGCGGAGCCACCCTGTCCGGTTCGCGTGAGTGCGAGAGCCAAAGAACTACGCGCCTGCGCGTTGTCCGGCTCACGCTCAAGCAGCGTTTCGTACACGGTGACGGCCTCGTCGTGACGTTCAAGCATCCCGAGGACTTGCCCGAGATTGAAATGAGCGGTGGGCCAGAACTGTTCGTCCCACGCTTGCCGGGTCGCGTCATCACCCGGGTCCCCATCAGGGGAGTCGATCACAGCGATTGCCATTCTAAAGTTCTCGATGCTGCCTTCGAGGTCACCCAAACCGACCATTTGGCCCCCGGCATTGATATAGGCCTCGGCCCGCTTGTCGTACAAGGCGTTGGCGAGTTGAAAGTATTCGACTGCAGCTGCAGCGTCCTGAGCATCCACAAAACCCACGGCTTCGTTGTAGGCTGTGATCCATCCGTTGAGCCGGTATATCTGGGTCCCGCCCTCTTCCTGAGTGAGGTATTCGGGGTACAACGCCTCGGCACGATCAAACGCACTGTCGGCGGACATGTAGTTCCCGAGTGCGGCGTGTGTGATGCCTAGATGGAGGTACGCCTCCGGATTGTCGGTTTCATTTGCCAGCCCTTGCATGATCTCGTCGAGTGCCGAGCGGTAGCCCTGGGCCTGGAGGTCCAGATCCTCTTGGTCCTGCGCCTGCTGGATCGCCATCGCCGAAAGTGCTGTATAACGACTCACCCGCGGTTCCTGCCCCTCGACGATTTCGGCATCGTAAACGGATGGGCCAGTGAACGCCGCAATTTCACCCGAGCCAGACGTAAATTTTTCTAGGAAGATCTCGAGGGGATCGACCCGCCGAATTTCCCACTCGATCTGGTCACCCGGTCGGACGGTGACAAAATCTTCAGGGTTGTCCGCACCGACCCTCTCCGAGCGCTGTCCCTGTGCCAGCACCCGGACCGCCAACGAAAGCTCTTGGCCCCTGATGGTGACGTCGAAATCTCTAGACTGGTTACCGGCCAAGTCGCCGAGACGGATGGTCTGTCGACCGTCCCACAGGGCGAACACCTGCATCATTGTTGAAGTCCGGTTGCTAACGCTCACTGACACCTCCTCATCCTGCGCTGCGGCGAAGTGAGGGATCAAAAGCGTTCCGAGCGCAACGAGGACCAATGTCATACGGGCGTGCATCCGATTTCTCCTGAAAATGTGTTGAACCTGACCGCGAGCAAGCTCACTACGCCGCGCAAAACGGCTGTCAGAGTATTGATAGCCTACAACATACCTCATAACACCCGCCAGAGTTCACGTGGATTCGGTCTTTACGTATCAACTCCCCAAGTAGGTGAGAATACGAACGGCGAGTGTGTCGCTTATTCCCGGAAGTCGGGCGATTTCCTGAGGCGTGGCGGCCTTGACCCCGCGCACCGATCCGAATCGTGACAGTAGCATTTTTTGCCGTTCGGGGCCAATGCCTGGGACTTGCGAGAGGTCGCTTCGCAGCGTGCGTTTGCTCCGGAGCTTGCGGTTGTAGGACACGGCAAATCGATGTGCCTCGTCACGAAGCCGTTGCAGAAGATGGAGGGCGGGGTTCTTCCGTCCCAGACGGATGGGGTCGGGTCGGTCGGGGCGGAAAACGAGTTCTTCCCGTTTCGCCAACGCGGCAAGCGCTACGTCCGTCACGCCGAGCTCTCGGAGCGCGCCGCGGGCGGCGCCGAGCTGCCCCTTTCCCCCGTCGACCACCAGGAAATCCGGTATAGGCCGCTCTTCATCGACTCTGCGACGGAAGTACCTGTGCACGACCTCTGCCATCGAACGGTAGTCGTCGTTGCCCCACTCCCCCTTGATACGCATGTGTCTGTATTCGCTCTTCTTCGGTGTGCCGTTCTCGAACACAACCGCGCTCCCAACGGTCTCGGATCCTTGATGATGGCTGATATCCATGCAGACGATGAGTCTGGGGACGATCTTCAGATCGAGCCGGTCACGTAGGTCGTAAAGCACTTCGTCAGCCCGGTCTTCGATCTGCTCCATCGCGGTGAGGCGATCCTCGAGAGCGTGGCGCGCATTGTCGGCGGCCAGCTCAGAGAGCCGCACCTTCGTCCCCTTCTGTGGCGTGTATACTCGAATGCCTCGTCCCGCCTCCTCGGACAGGATATCCTCGACCAATT
This sequence comes from Longimicrobiales bacterium, assembly GCA_029941275.1. Taxonomy (GTDB): domain Bacteria; phylum Gemmatimonadota; class Gemmatimonadetes; order Longimicrobiales; family Gaopeijiaceae; genus UBA822. Next base: position 3,657 of record JAPYQK010000144.1, read on the forward strand.
GGCGATCGTCGAACTCCGCGGGGATGAGGACCTCCCTCGGAAGTTGGGATCGCCGTTGTTTATGCCCGCTCAGGTAGTAGCGTGAGGCAAAGGTGGTGATCAACGAGGCGTCACTCTCGTTCGCGACGTCCTCAAATCGCTGTGTATCGCGACCCAGGAGGACGCCCGACCTGATTCTGAGGACAACGGTGGCGGCCTGCTCCCCGTCGCGCGCCAAGCCTACGACGTCGTAGTCCCCTCCCCTGAGCCGCTCCACGCGTTGTAGACGGGCCAGTACATCGAGGCCGGACAGGACGTCCCTAAGGCGGGCTGCTCGTTCGAACTCCAACGCGTCCGACGCTTCCTGCATGAGGCCCTCGACCCGACTCCGTACACCTTCGGTTTCACCGCCCAAAATCCGGAGGATCTCGGCGATCATCGCACCGTACGAATCCTGGTCCTGCAGACCAACACACGGAGCCAGGCACCGGCCAATGTGGTAATCCAGACATGGACGATCGGGTGCCTCTCGTGGCAGGTCGTACCGGCAGGATCGCACGGTATAGAGACGTTTGATCACCTCGAGGGCCTCGCGCATCACACCGACCGAGGTGTAGGGCCCGAAGTAGCGGGATCCGTCGTCGTCGAGCGTGCGTGTTACGAAAACCCGGGGAAACGGCTCCTTGGTCGTAACTTTGATGTAGGGGTAACGCTTGTCATCCCGGAGCTGAATATTGAACCGCGGTTTGTACTCCTTGATCAAGTTGGCTTCCAGGATCAGCGCCTCGGCCTCCGTCCCCACGACGATCGTCTCCAGCGACTCGACGTGCCTCATCATTTCCGAGGTCTTTGGGGATTGGCCGGATTTGCTGAAATAGCTCCGAACCCGGGGCCGTAGGGAGCCCGCTTTGCCGACGTAGACCACGTCTCCGCTGGCGTCCTTGAACAGGTACACGCCAGGGCGCGTGGGAAGCTTCTTGAGTTGGTCCTGAAGCACGCGTCGTACCCCTACCGAATGCTCAGGAATCGCGAAAACCACGAATTCCGAAAGGCCACGATCTGTCGAAGAGTCACGATTCGCCTACGATTTCGTGGAGGTCCGTCCCAGAAGCTGGCGGAGCGGTGCACCCACCCCCATACGAGCGGTCACTGTAAGGTACACAACACCCAAAACGACGGCCGTGCTCGCGGCCAGAGCGGGCTGTACGAGCCACGGCATCGAGTCGCCGAGGAGATTATTGATCACGCCGTCGTGAACAGGGACCGTCGATCCGAGCACCCGCTTGGCGGTCACCGCGGCGACGGAGGCAACAGCTGATGCGGCCAGAATGCGGTTCCGAACGGACGAGGCCGGGCCATGCGGGCCAAGAACTCTCCGGAGGCGCCGCCGAAGCAAAATATATTCCAGCCATGCCGCAACGGAGGCCCCGAGCGCCAGACCCGCCGCGCCGAAGTGGAGGACGCCCGATTCGAACCGGTCCAGAGGAAACATCAGGGATATTCCGACGACGAGGGACACGACCACCCGCAGGTATGCCATCCGGGCCGGCGTGCGTGTATCCCGCATTGCGTAAAACGCCGTGGAGAGCACCCGAGAACCCGACGATGCGAGAATACCCAGGGTGTACGCCGCGAGCACCGCGTACACGACCGGTGTGGTCGCCGGACTAAACTCACCCCGTTGATACAGGCCCCCGACGAATAGATCCCCCAGTAGAAGGAAGGCGACCATCGAGGGGATGAGAAGAAAGTGGATCCGCTCCAAGGCCTTCGAGACCTGAAGGGCAACCTCGGTGGCCGGGGCCTTTCGCTGCCGTGAGAGTTCGGGCAGTTCGGAAGCCGCGATGGACATTCCGAACAGCGAGATCGGAAGCACATAAAGGATCTGGGCGTAGCCCAAAACGGCCACCGCCCCCTCCACCAAATAGGCAGCGACAAAAATGTCGAGCAGGCTTCCGATGTTGACGGCGCCCCGGGCCGCTACCACGGGCACGAAATTTCGAAGAGCTTCTCCGACCCCGCTGACGCTGCAGTCCACCGTGATGCGGAAATGCTGAAGAAGCGGCACCACGTATGGGACCTGCACCGCGAATTGAAGAACCCCTCCCCCCAGCGCCCCCCACGCAGCCGCAAGGAGAAGCTGGCGTCCTGACCACCCCAGGCCAAACCCGACGGCGACCACCGTCGAGATGATCACCGCATTCCACGCGACCGGGGCCAAATAGGACACTAGAAACCGGCGATGGCTGTTGAGAATCGAGAGTGCCCAGGCCGACACCACCAGCACGGCGGTCATCGGGAACAGGACCTGAACCACATCTGTGGCGAGTCCCACTTTCTCCGCGTCCCATTGGGCGAATGCGAGGGGCATGAAAACAGGCGCCAGTAGCACACCGAGAAGTGCCGCCCCTCCCGCCACGGCCATGAGGATGCCGAGAACCGCACCGGCAAACCGACCCGCCTCTTCTTCCCGCCCTTCTTCCAAGAACTCCGAATACACCGGAATCACGGAAGCGCTGAGCGTGCCCTCTCCCAGCAGATTTTGGATCACGTTGGGGATCTTGGTCGCTGCGAACCATACGTCCATCAAGCCGGAGGCTCCGAAGAACGAGGCCATCAGCATACTCCGGACGAACCCACTGATTCGGCTGAAAAAAATGCCCACGCCTACAGAAAACGCGGCGCGGGACCGATGGGTGGCTCGAGAAGGGGGGTTAACGGTCCTGGTCACCGGGCGGGAGCACCTCGGAAAATGCACGATCGGCAAGCAGTTTGTTCAAGAACTGACTCTCCTCCTCGAGTCGCAGCATTTCGGTCGTCAGCCGCTCCACCTCGCCTTCCAGGTAGGAAAGTCTCTCGGAGGTCACGTCGTCGGTCCCGGGGGGGAGTCCACTGCGCTCCATCCGTCCCGCAAGCGCGCGTCCGACCGGGGAGTCCAGGACAATCGCCAAGATCGGGATCAGCAGGACCAGGAGAAAGATCAACGCAATCATGATGTCTGAACCTACTCCGTCTCCTCAGCCAAATCCACCACAAACCCCTCCGTGAGCGATTCCACGAAGGCACTCCCATAACGAACCAAGTAGTACAGCGGAGCCAACATCCGCTCCTGGGGCTGACCGTCGGGAAAGAGGTGACGTTGAGCCACCTCCAGTTGATTCGAGGCGACCTCCTGCTTCCGCTTTACGTTCTGCACGATCTTTCGTTCCGCGGCTTGAAAAGCGGAGAGGGCACTGTTGCGAGCACTCGTGACGGGGCCCTTCAACGTGGGATCGATCGCGGTTGCGGCCTTGAGGAGCTCGGCCGAGCCACGGGCGACGGCACCCTTGAGTTCGCCGAGAGCCCGACGCACATCGTCCGGCACCTCATCCCTGGCGATATCGGACAAGATCTCGTGAAGGGGACGGTTCAGCCCTTCGACATCCAACCCGAACTTGTCGAGCTTCTTTCGGACTTTCGTCTCGACAACGGTGACGGCGTGCCTTGGGTAGATCACCGGCATCATGAGTCCGTGAGCTTCGAACAGCCTTTTGAGCTGGGCGTAGTATGCGGTTTCCCCGGGACCGGCAACGTAACTGAGCACGGGGAAAATCGTACTCTCGACCACGGGACGCAGAAGAACGTTCGGACTCAGAGACAGCGGATCGGATTCCACCCGTTCACGTACCTCCTCGGCGGACACGGATTCACGCGAACGGCGAAGCTCGAAGGTGTCCCCATTCCTGTAGAGACGTTCACGCCCGTCCGGACCCTCGAGGAACAGATTGACCCCGCCCTCCAAGATGGGCACCTGCGGAGAGAAACCGTCGCTCTCGAGCCTGTTCGTGTCCTCGCGGAGAAGCTCCTCATGTGCTTCGGCTTGATCGAGCTCCTCCAGAA
>JAPYQK010000145.1 GCA_029941275.1 Longimicrobiales bacterium
CGTCCCAAATGCGCCGGAGGTCCCGATCGAGAGCAACGGCCTCCGCCTCCTCCGGTCCCATTTCTTCGGGATCCCTCCGGCGATGAAAGCGGAGATACCGTTCGATCCAACCTAGATAGGTCTTCTCGGTGCGTGGACTGAGCTTTCTGGTCCGGATGCGGGAACGTACGGATTCCAGAACACGGTCGACGACTTGACGATTCCGTGGGAGGGGCGAAGTGGCCGCCCTAACCTCCAGCCCGGGGCCGGCCTCCGATCTGCGCTTTGCCATGCGAGAAATTTCGACCACGAGGCGGGCGCCGAAATGGCAGTATAGGTCGGCGGCAGGTCGGTCCACCGTGGGACCGGACCCTACTCAGCTACGCAATCAGAGAACTGCCTGGAAGCCCGCCCTACGCCCCCCACACAGCCGGAAGCCGCTCCAGAAACCAGAACATGGCCATGGCCCCGAGGGCATACCCGACCACTGGGTCGATCAGTCGTACTTTGGTTTTGATCACCTCGCGGAGCCCCTGGTAGACGGCAATCAGCAAGGCAACGAACACCAACTGACCCGCCTCTACCCCCAGATTGAAGAACAGGAGCGCGGGAGCAACGTCGGCACTGCGAAGGCCTATCTCACCGAGTGCCCCAGCAAATCCCAGACCGTGCAGTAATCCGAAGATGAACGCCACGAGCCAGGGCCGCCGGTGCACCAGGTGGGACCGACCGCGGTGACCCATGATGATCTCGCGCGCGAGCAGGACGATCGACAAGGCGATGGCCGCCTCCACAGGACCGCTCTGGACCGGGATGAATCCGAGGACAGCGGCCCCGAGCGTGATGCTGTGCGCTACGGTAAAGGCGGTGACGGTCTTCACCAGTGGCCAAAAGCCATGGACCAAAAGTAGCAATCCCAAAACAAAGAGTAGGTGATCGACACCCCCGAGAATGTGCTCTCCTCCCAGAGCGAAATACCTGCCGGCGAGGCGTCTCGCGGAGCCGGCCCCTGCTAGCAGTTCGCCCAACCGGACCGGCACCACGGCCCCGTTGCCCCGGAAGTACGCGGAAGCCTCGGTGCCGTCGCTCCACCGGGCCAACACCACGACGCCGGCCAGGGACCACGGGAGCAGGAGGATGTCGTCGAACGTCAGGTCCCTGTCACACTCGAACGCGAAACCTCTGATGACCCACGTTTCGAGTGCATCGTCAGGGAGGGGACTGCATTGACTGGGGATCACCTGGCCGGGATCCAGGATCGGCGGCACCTGCGCGTCGACGATCGACAGTGTGTACCGATTGACATCGACTTGATCGAGAAACACGCGGGCGACCGAGGTGATATCCACGTCATGGGTCACGGCTCGAGCGGTGTCCGGTGCGCGGATCAGAAAAACACACGCGAGACAAAATCCGATCCCCATCACCTTGAGCCTCTTCCGCGGCGCCCGGGGCCCGGGTCGCAATGCCCGAGGTCCATTCCCCATCCCGGGCCCCGGTCGCATCGTCCGGAGCCCCGGTTGCGTCGCCTCGAACCCGGACTCCGACCTCACGGTGTCACGCCCTCCCGCGTGAACTCGATCGAATATCCGCGCCGGAGCTCCGCGATCCGTTCGTCCAGTCGACCCTGCTCCCGCTCACTGATCCAATCGAGCCGAACCAAGTCTTTGACCACATCCAGCGGCAAGGGCGTCGATTCACTCCGCTCCGTGACCCTGAGCCAGTGATAGCCCCGGACCGTCTCATGGGGACCGACCCAGACCCCGAGCTCCGCTTCGAGCACGATCGCGGCGGTCTCGTCATTGAAGACTTGGACAAGGGTCTCGGACGTCATCTCGCTCATGACCCTATGGCCGATCAGAAGATCTCCCACGAGTTCCTCGGGTGGGACACCTTCCTGTAGTTGAGTCGGCAACGCCCTGCCTTGCGACGAGCCCTCCGGTACCACGACCTCGTCAATCGTCACTGAGAGTTGGGGGATGTACCACATCCGGTTTTCGGTGTAGTAGGCCTCCAACTCGGCCTGGGTGGGTTGGATGACTTCGGCGCTCAGCACGTGCATCATCTTTTGCGCGAGAATGTCGTCGACTCTTGCGTCGACTTCCAAACCGAGAGCCTTCGCCTCCCGTACCAGAACCCGTTCGTCGATGTAGGCCTCCTCCACCAACGAGCGCTCCGCAACACTCAACGGCGCTCCCCGCTCAGCTTCGAGTTGGCGGATCCGCAAGACGATCTGATCCCGGTCGATCTCGATGACGTTGTCGTCGCCGTGGCCGACGAACGCGGTCACTGCGAACAACAGGGCTGCGAGCAGGGCGAAATGGACCGTCGGTTCGCGCGAGACGCGGGTAAGGAGAGAGACGGGAGGGGTGTGTTCAGTCATGCGGACCACTCGTCATCCAGACCACTCAATTCAATGAGGAGAACTCAGTCACGCAGACCATCCGGTCATCCGGACCACTCAATCATGCCGACCGCCCGCGGCCTCGTTTCGCTGTCCGACAGGTGAAGCATCGTTCTTGCGGCCGTTCTCCAATTCTTCTACAGGCATCTTCAGGCGACACCTTTCCAGTGGCCTCTAGGCCGCGCTCGAACTGGACTCGAAAGCCACCCCACGCTCGAGAAACCCGCTCACTTCTTCCTCGTTGTACCCCAGTTCCTGGAGCACCTCGTTCGTGTGTTCACCGGCGCGCGGGGGCGGGAGCACACCTCGGGGGCGTTCACCGTCCACGCGTAGCGGCAGGGCAACGTCCTGATAGTCGGGAACCTCGGGATGCGACGCCATAGGCAGCAACCCGGCTTCGGCCACCTGCGGATCGGCGGCCACCTCGGCCATGTTCTGGATGGGCGAGCACGGGACGGCGTGTTCGTGCATGAGGGCGAGTAAATCCTCGGTGCCGTGAGTCTTGGTACGAGCCTCGATGAGACCGGCCAGTTCTTGGCGGTGCGCCACACGATCGGGGTTGGTGGCAAAGCGAGGATCTCCGCCTAACTCGCCGAGTCCGAGGGCGTCACACAGGCGGACGAAGATTCTGTCGCTGCCACCGGATATCATCACGTTGCCGTCGGCGGTCTCGAACCCCTGATACGGCACGATGGAGTCCATGGCCGAGCCCATCGGCCCGGGCACGTTGCCCGTGGCGAGGTACCCCATCATGTGATACGACACCCAACCGACGGCGGTGTCGAGGAGTGCGGCGTCCAGTTTGGCGCCGCGTCCGGTTGCATCGCGCGTGCGTAGAGCACTGAGGATCGCGATGGTGGCCCACATACCAGTGCCGAAGTCCACGATGGATCCGCCGACCCGCGCAGGAGGCTCCCCGGGATGGCCGGTCACCGACATGATGCCGGAAAAGGCCTGCATGAGGGGATCGTATCCGGGAAGCTCACGCATCGGACCCCGATCGCCATAAGCGCTGATCGACATGTAGATGATGTCCTCACGGAGCGTCCGGATCGACTCGTAGTCGTAGCCCAGCCGCTCGGGAACACCAAACCGTGCCGACTCGACGAACACGTCCGACCCACCCGCGAGGCGATGTAGAATCTCCTGCCCTTCCGGATTCTTGAGATCCAGAATGATGCTTCTCTTGTTGCGGTTCGCAGACAAGAAAAGCGTGCTGTCAGATCCCCAGAAAGGCGGTCCCCAGGCCCGTCCGGGGTCACCACCGGGCGCTTCCACCTTGATGATGTCGGCGCCGAGATCACCCAGGATCTGAGCACATAGGGGTCCGGCGAGATTCTGGGTCAAGTCGCAGACGCGCACGCCTGCGAGGGAAGCAGTCACGGGGTCGTCCCCGCTCTTGAGCTCAAGAGCAAACCTCGAAAAGACCCGCCGCGCCCATCCCCTTGGCGACACACATGGTGCACACCACGTACTTGGCTCCCCTGCGCCGTCCTTCGATCAGGGCATGACCGACCATTCGGGCGCCGCTCATCCCGAACGGATGGCCGATGGAAATGGCGCCCCCGTTCACATTCAGTAGCTCGTTGGGAATGCCCAGCTTGTCCCGGCAATAGACGGCTTGGGACGCGAACGCCTCGTTGAGCTCCCACAAATCGATCTGATCCATGGTCAGATCGAATCGCTCCAACAAGCGGGGCACGGCGTAGATCGGCCCGATTCCCATCTCGTCCGGTTCACAGCCGGCGACGGTGTATCCCCGAAAGCATCCGAGGGGATCGATTCCGCGGTCTCGGGCTAGCGCGGCGTCCATCACGACGCAGGCGGAGGCACCGTCGGAGAGCTGGCTGGCGTTTCCTGCGGTGACCGTTTTGTCTTCGCCGAGCACGGGCTTGAGCCCCGAGAGCGCTTCCAGGGTGGTACCCGGTCGGTTCCCTTCGTCCTTGGTCAGCGTGACTTCTTCGTAGCTCACCTCTTTCGTTTCTCTATCGACGATCTTCTTGGTGCTGGCCATGGGGACGATCTCGTCGTCGAATCGCCCGGCTTCTTGGCCGGCGGCCGTTTTTTGCTGGCTCTCGAGGGCAAATTGATCCTGAGCTTCGCGAGAAACCTGGTACCGCTCGGCGACGACTTCGCTGGTCTCCAGCATCGTGTCGTAGATCGAGGGCTTGTTCTCCGTGAGCCAGTCGTTCTGAGCGAAAGACATGTTCCTTAGGTCCCGTCCTGTCAGCGAGACCGACTCCAATCCGCCCGCTACCATGATGGGTACCCGATCCACGATCACCCGATGTGCGGCCGTGGCGATCGCTTGCATCCCCGAGGAACAGTCCCTCGAGATCACGGCACCCGCGGAACTGACGGGCAACCCGGCCCGAATCCCCGATTGGCGACCGATGTTGAACCCGGTCCCCCCTTCGGGCCCCCCGCATCCGAGGAGCACGTCCTCCACTTCCGCGGGATCGACGCCGGCCCGTTCGATGGCGTGGCGAATCACGTGGCCACCCAGGTCGGCACCATGGGTGTTGTTGAAGGCACCACGAGCGGCCTTCCCGATCGGCGTCCTTGCTGTGGACACGATCACGGCTTCTCTCATCTCATTCCCCTCTGCGGTTCTCTGGATTCTGACGATTCATTTCCATCGCGCAATGTGTTCGCCTCGGGTCATCCACTGCTCTTGGACGACCCTATTCGTTTCGACCACCCATTTGGGTGCGAGGCTTCATCTGGTCAACGGACTTTCGTGACGACTCGATCCGGGGTCAGTACAGGACTCATCCGGCAGGCTGCACGAACTTCCCGAACGATCCCCCCTCTTCAGCCAAACGACGCAACAGCGGCGCGGGCTCGAGCTCGGGATCGTATTCCTTCGCGAAGCGGTCCAGATCGCCGACGACATTCTGCAATCCAACCTGATCCGCGTAGTACGTCAGTCCACCTCTGTAGGTCGGCCACCCGTACCCATACACCCAGATCACGTCGATGGCGGCGGCGTTCAGCGCAATTCCTTCGTCCAGGATTTTCGCGGCCTCATTCACCATCGCGTAGATCATTCTCTTCAGCATGTCTTCTTCAGAAATCCCCTCACGCTGGAGGCCCGCGAAGGTGGCGGCGTCTCGGATGATCTGTTCCACATTCGCGTTGGGTATGGGGGTTCGGCTTCCTTCCTCGTAGTCGTAGAAACCGCCTCCCGTTTTTTGGCCCAAACGGCCCAGGGTGCACAGCTGGTGCCGTACGTCGGTTTCTTTATCGGGCGTCTCGTCCTTCAGCCAGCCGATATCCAATCCCGCCAGATCACGCATGGCAAACGGGCCCATAGGGAACCCGAAGTCGTATATGACCTGGTCGATCTCTTTGGGCATCGCGTTCTTCCGGAGCAGGTCGTCCGACTGTCGCATGCGGGCCGAAAGGATCCGATTTCCCACGAACCCACGACACACGCCCACTACGACGGCGACTTTGCCGAGGCCCGTTCCCATCTTCATGCAGGTGGCGAGCACCTCGTTTGACGTCTTGTCCCCCCGCACCACCTCGAGCAGACGCATGATGTTGGCGGGGCTGAAAAAGTGCAGTCCGATCACGTCCTCGGGACGGGTAGTCACTGATGCGATATCGTTGATGTCCAGATAGGACGTATTCGACGCCAGAATGCAGCCTGGTTTACAGATGGCGTCGATCCTCTTGAACACCGACTTCTTGAGGTCCATGTCCTCGAAAACGGCTTCGATGACCAGATCCACGTCGGCCAGATCCTCATCGTCCAAAGACGGGGTCAGCAACGACATCCTCAGTTCCACGTCGTCTGCGGTGATCCGCCCCTTTTTTGCTGATCGCACATAGTTCTTTTCGATCGTCCCGACGCCTCGATCCAGCGCCTCCTGGGTCGCCTCGATGAGCGTGACGGGAATCCCCCGGTTGAGGAAGTTCATGGAAATTCCGCCACCCATCGTACCCGCCCCGATCACGCCGACGCTCTGGATCTCACGTGTGGGTGTGTCCTTGGGGACGTCAGGGATCTTCTTGGCCTGCCGCTCCGCAAAGAAGAAGTATTGCTGCGCTTTCGCCTCCGGGCTGTTCTGACATTCGACGAACAGTCGCCGTTCGTTCTCGAGCGCCTCATCGAAGGGTAAGTTGACGGCCCCTTCCACTGACTGGATGATCGCTTCGGGCGCTTTGAATCCTCGGGATTTTCGAGCGATCTCTTTCCGAAAGTCGTCAAATATCGCTGGATTCTCCCGCGCTTCTTCCAGATTTTCGTCGAAATCTCGGATCCTCAACAAGGGCCACCCATCGCTGATCACTTTTCTGACGAATGTCGTCGCAAAGGACACCAGGTCTCCCTCGACGATTTCATCCACGAGTCCGCCCTCGAACGCCGCCTGCGCCGAGATGGGATTGCCCGCGGTCATCATTGCTAACGCCAATTCGACACCCAGAACACGCGGAAGCCGCACCGTGCCTCCCGCCCCGGGGATGATCCCCAACTTCACTTCGGGAAGACCGACTCTGGCCGAAGGAACAGCCACTCGATAGTGACAGCCCAGCGCCGTCTCGAACCCGCCTCCGAGCGTGGTGCCATGGATGGCGGCCACGACCGGTTTCGAGGACCCTTCGAGCTCTTCGATCACGTCCCTGATGGAGGGCGATTCAGGGACGTCGGGGTTGCCGAACTCACTGATGTCCATGCCGGCGAAGAAGGTCCGCCCCTCGCAGTGCAACACGATGGCTTCGACGTTCTCGTCGTTCTCGGCTTCACGGACACCATCGACGAGTCCCTGACGAACGTGGTAGCTCATCGCGTTGACGGGGGGATTGTCGGTGATGAGGACGGCGACACCGTCCTGTACGTCGTAGGAAACGGATTGGCTCAGCGTTTTCATTTGCATCCTTGGAGGGCAAGCCGAGGAGACCGCTGCGGGTGTGCTTGGGTCGCACGGTCGTTCCGAGGTCGAACAGTATTCTACACTCGCCTGGGCTTGGGTCCATGGCTCCGGGCGAGGGCGGAATAGCCGATGCGGTGACTTGGGAGGCTCCCTGGGACACGAGATGACGGCGCCGCAGTCGGTTGCGGCTGTAAGGAGGCGATCCGGTGTTTCTGCGGACTCGTGGGACGG
>JAPYQK010000146.1 GCA_029941275.1 Longimicrobiales bacterium
CCCGGTTGCCCTTTCTTGGCGGGTAGCCCTCTCTTCATCGCACACCGCGGAGGCGCCAAGGTCGCTCCGGAGAACACGATGGAGGCGTTCCGTCTCGCGGTTGAGAGCTGGGGGGCCGATGTGTTGGAGACGGACGCGCGTCTCACGTCGGATGGCGAAGTCGTGTTGATCCACGACTCGACGGTGGGCCGGACTTGTGACGGAGAGGGGAACGTCGCTGAGATGACGTGGAATCGGTTAAGGGATCTTGATGCGGGGTTTCACTTTCGGGACATCGCCGGTGAGACCTCTTACAGGGGGCGAGGCGTATCCATCCCCAGCTTTGACGAGGTTCTCGATAGGTTTCCACACACGCGGGTCAGTGTCGAAACGAAGTGCCGGAAGGTGGCTCGGCCGCTTGCCGAGATCGTACGGCGACACCGTGCTCAAGATCGCGTATTGATCGCGGCTGAAGTAGAAGCACACCGCACGGATGTGCGTGGATATGGCGGGCCCTGGGGGGCCTCCCGTCGCGACATCGCCTTCTTCTGGTCGGCTGGGCACCTTCGGCTCACGGCGTGGTTTCGGCCGGGGTTCGACGTGCTCCAGGTCCCTGAGGTGTGGCACGGCATCCGGGTCGTCACGCCCCGCTTCGTGTCGGAGGCGCATCGCTTGAATCTCGCGGTCCATGTCTGGGTAGTGGACGAGGAGGAGGATATGACCCGGCTTCTCGCATGGGGGGTGGACGGTATCCAGACGGACCGACCCGATGTGCTTTCGAGTGTCCTGGAAGGGCTCGGGCGTGTGCCGAGTCCGAAGGCGTTGGGCGCAGACCGTTGAACGCCAATTGGAATCGTCCGCCACGCTTGGCAAGCGGCGGGCTTGCTCGAGAATTCGCGGACCACGTGGCCGGGCGGGGATTCTTCTCGGACGGTGACCGCATCCTGGTTGGCGTGTCCGGTGGATTGGATTCTCTGGCTCTGCTCTATCTTCTGAAGTTCTCGCCCGCCCTGCCGGCCCTCGAATTGGTCGTGGGCCACTTCGACCACCGGATGCGCTCTGGAAGCGACGCCGACGCGCATTGGGTTCGCGGATGGGCCACCGCCTGGGGGATTGAATTTGTTCTGGGTGGGCCCGCGGGGAGCCTCTCAAATGAGGATGAGGCTCGCCGTGCTCGTTATTCGTTCTTCGAACAAGAACGGAGCTCGCGAGGGGCCCGGTGGGTTGTGACTGGCCACCACGCCGACGACCAAGCTGAGACCATTTTGTTTCGGATTTTGCGGGGGACGGGCCTCCACGGACTCGAAGGTATTCCGGAGGTGCGAGTTCCGGGGATCCTGCGCCCACTTCTCCCGTTCACGCGAGATCGTCTGGCACAGTACGCGGGTGCGAAGGGGATTCGACCGCGTGTGGATCCGTCCAACGAGGATCCCCGTTTCGCCCGAAACGTAATCCGAAACGAAATTCTGCCGCGTATCGAATCGGCGGTGGCACCAGGTGCGCGACGATCTCTTTTGCGCTTGGGGCGCATCGCGGGCAGAGACGAAGCTGCCTGGAAGCCGATACTCGAAGCGGTGGTGCGGGACTTGGTGACGGAGGTGGACGAGGGCCGCATCGAAATCGACCGGGTGGCGTTCTTGGGCCAGGAGGAAGGAGTGCGTGCGAGGGTCGTTCGTGAGTTGGCAGGCCGATTGGGCGTGCCGCCAGGGGAGGCCGGAACCCGGTCTGCATTGGCGTTTATTAGCGCCAGTGCCAGCGGTAAGGAGCACGCGATTTCAGGCACCGTGCGCTTGGTCCGATCGTTCGACCGCCTCGTGTTCTGCCATGCATCCATTCCGGGTGCGGATCGGTCTCTCGGCATCGAGCGTGTTGGGGATGGGCGGGGATCCTTGCTGGTCGGGGGTCGAAGCTGGTCCGTCACGTGGTCCGTGGGACGCGGGGCCGTGGGTCCGTCGGTGGAGAGGTTCTCGCTTGACGGGCTCGAGTTTCCGGTAACTTTGCGTGGCTGGAATTCGGGAGACCGCTTGAGCCGCTCGTATGGATCGAAGAAACTCAAGAAGATCTTTGGGGAGAATCGAGTAGCTCTAGAAGAGCGCTCCAGGGTTCCGGTTGTCGTAGACGGTAAAGAACGGGTACTCTGGGTGCCTGGTGTGGCCCGGTCGTCGCTCCTGCTGCCGGGTGTTGGGGAGGATGCATTTATGTTGTCCTTGTCTCCTGACCAGGTTCTGAAAATTGAGGATGCGGCCGACATCCCGTGAAAGGTTTCGCCGGCTGCGTTATTATAGAAACGATGTTTGAACGTCGGTGAGAACTCCGATGCCGCTTGAGGTGTTATCCACATATGGCTGAAAAAGACCCGCTTCGAACGCCCGACGACGGTTCCAAGATGACCCGTGTCTCCAGGACCGGGGCTTTCTGGCTACTACTCGTTCTGATGGCAGCACTTCTCGTCCAGCTATTCCGAGGGCAGGAACAGGCTGCGATCGACTTCACGTATACGGAGTTCCGGACACAACTCGACGCCGACAACATCCTCGAGGTGACAATCGTCGCGAGCCGTCGTGTCGAAGGCGAGCTCAGGGCCCCTCGCTTGGAAGACGGCCGTGAGTTCCAGAACTTTACGACCATGCTTCCCGGCGAGATCAGTGATGAACTCCTCACTGACCTGGAGCAGCACGATGTCGAGATTTCGGGTCAGCTCGAGACGCGGGGATGGGGAACGCTCCTCGTGCAAATGCTGCCGTGGGTCCTGTTCATTGCGTTCTGGATTTGGATTTTCCGCACGATGCAGGGCGGGGGTAATCGAGCGTTTCAGTTCGGACGGTCCAAAGCCAAACTGATCTCACCCGACACACCCAAAGTGACGTTCGCCGACATCGCCGGGGCGGATGAGGCCAAGACCGAGCTCGAAGAGATCATCGAGTTTCTCAAGGATCCTCAGCGGTTCTCACGACTCGGCGGCCGTTTGCCCAAGGGAGTGCTCCTAGTGGGCCCCCCCGGGACGGGCAAGACCCTACTGGCGCGGGCCGTTGCAGGAGAGGCGGGCCGGCCGTTCTTCCAGATGTCGGGTTCGGACTTCGTCGAGATGTTCGTCGGGGTGGGTGCATCCCGCGTTCGCGACCTCTTCGAGCAAGGAAAGGCCCACGCACCCTGCATCATCTTCGTCGACGAGATCGACGCTGTAGGCCGCCACCGTGGTGCGGGCCTGGGCGGCGGACACGACGAACGAGAACAGACGCTGAATGCCCTCCTGGTCGAGATGGACGGGTTCGAGACGAACGAAGGTGTGATTCTGCTGGCCGCCACGAACCGGCCGGACGTGCTCGATCCGGCACTTTTGAGGCCGGGACGTTTCGACCGACAGGTGATCGTAGACTTTCCAGATATGAGAGGGCGTGAGGGGATCCTCCGAGTTCACGCCAAGAAACTACCGCTCGCGGCGGATGTAGAACTGAAAGTCGTGGCCAAGGGCACGCCCGGACTTAGCGGAGCCGATCTCGCGAACATCTGTAATGAGGCGGCGCTTCTGGCGGCTCGGGACGGGAGCGACAAAGTCGCTATGTCCCACTTCGAAGAAGCCAAGGACAAGGTGATGCTCGGGGCGGAACGGCGAAGCCTGGTTCTGACGGAGTCGGAGCGGAAGCTGACCGCATATCACGAGGCGGGTCACGCCGTGATCGGGTTGAGGCTGCCGGGACTCGACCCCGTGCACAAAGTAACGATCGTGCCTAGAGGTCGTGCGCTCGGAATTACGGCTAGTTTGCCGCAGGAAGATCGGCACTCCTATACAAAGGAGTGGCTGGAAGGACAGTTGTGTATGCTGTGCGGCGGACGCGTCGCCGAGGAGATCATTTTCGGTCCAGAAAAGATCACGACCGGGGCCGGGAACGACATTGAGCGAGCGACCGCGATGGCCCGTCAGATGGTGACTCGCTTCGGCATGTCCGACATCATCGGGCTCATGGCCGTCGGCCAAGGAGACCAAGAGGTCTTTTTGGGCCGGGAGTTGGTTCAGCGCCGTGAGATTTCGGAGCACACGGCGCAACAGGTGGATCAAGAGGTCAAGCGTGTGTTGGATGAGGCCCAGCAGAAGGCGCGCTCGATCGTAACCGAGCACAACGACCTGCTCGAACGCGTCGCTCAGGCACTTCTGGAGCGCGAGACTTTGGGCTCCGTGGAAATTGGCCTTCTGGATGAGGACGAGGAGCTTCCACCCCTGGCCGGACCAGAGGAGTCGGACGAAGAGGATCAGGCATCGTCAGAGGAAGGTCCCCTGGCTGGCGAAGACTCGGAATCTGACTCGGAGTCGGACACAGAGTCCGAAACGGAGCCTGACACAGAGCCGGACCCCACGCCGGCAAATGATGCGGAAGTGGTGACGGAGGTGCCGGCGGCAGTGGAGGCTAGCGAGGAGCCGTCCGGCGATGAGGAGACGAGTCCCGGTACGGTGCGCACTCCAGCAGTGCAACTCAGCGCCGAGGACCCGGAGGCCGACGCGACGGGATAGTGTCCGAGCTCTGGTCCCAGCTCCAGTTCTTCCGTCCGGGATGGCTGGACGCCCTGCAGATCCTCATCGTAGCCTTTCTGTTGTTTCGGGTCCTCCTCATCATCCAGCGGACCCGGGCCATGCAGATTCTGCTCGGGGTCTTGGTCATCGCAGTCGTCTACCTGCTCTCTCAGGTCCTGAGGCTGACGCTCATCGAGTACCTGCTAGAAACCCTCATACAGTACGGAGCGTTTGCGGCGCTCGTGGTCTTTCAGCCCGAACTCCGTACTGCGCTCAGCCGGCTGGGTCAGAGTCGATTGTTGCGCGTCATGACCTCGATGCCGGAAAACCAGCTCATCGACGAAATCGTGCACGCCGTGACCGAGCTCGCCAGAAAAAAAACTGGAGCGATCATCGCGCTGGAACGAGAGGTTGGTCTCGACGAATACGCGCAGACAGGTAGCCGGGAGCGGGTCGGCGTCTCAGCCTCCATGCTTCAAACGATCTTTACCCCTGGAACGCCGTTGCACGATGGCGCGGTGATCATCGTGGGGGCCGAAATCCGAGCTGCAGGTGCGATCCTGCCGCTGACGCAATTTGCCGTCACGGATAAGTCGCTGGGCACGCGGCATCGCGCAGCGATCGGCCTCAGCGAGGAGACCGACGCCTTGGTCATCGTGGTCAGCGAAGAGACTGCGAAAATATCCGTTGCCCTACGGGGTCGCCTCGAGCGAGATATCGACTCGGCTCGCCTCCGAGAGATTCTCGGTGGAGCCTTGCCGGAGCGGCCCTCGGCCCTGGCGCCGGCCCCTAGCCGGGTGTGACACGGCCATCCTCCCCCTGGGGCGATCCCGTGCAATTCGTACCTAGGTTCGGCCTGCACTAGGAATTTTCAGGCTGGCACAGTACATTCCCGCGATTCTAAGATTTGGGGTCGTCGAAGCATCGGCGATCACGAACGGTTTTGCAAAGGAGCGGCGTTTGGACGCCAGCCAATATCACCTACTGTCTTTGTTCTCTGATGGTGGGTTCATGATGTATCCGCTCGTGCTGTGTTCGCTCATCGCACTGGGCGTGATCATCGCTAAGTCCTGGACCTTGTACGTGGCGCATGCCAGTACGCAGGCGGTGCTTGCCGAGGTCGAGGAAGCGGCTTCAGAGGGACGGTTGGCTGATGCCGCCGAGCTTGCGGCGGCCCGTCCTGGCCCCGCGGCCGCCATTCTCGTGGTTGGTCTTCGTCGTATTGGAGCGGGTGAGGAGGGTCAGAAAGGGTTGGCTTCCGCCATTCGTACCACGGGAACCATCGAACTCGGGTTCTTGGAGCGCGGGCTCGTCATTTTGGCCACCGTGGCCAACGTTGCGCCGCTCATGGGATTTCTGGGCACCGTCATCGGAATGATCATCGCGTTCGCTTCCATCGAGGCTGCCGGGGACGTCGACGCGACGCTAGTCGCAGGGGGGATCAAAGTGGCGTTACTGACCACGGCGACGGGTCTCCTGATCGCGATTCCCGTCAACATCGGCTACAATTTCTTCGTTACCCGCATCGACACCCTGATTCTCGACATGGAGCGAGGTGCGGAGAAGGTGCTTGATCTGGCCTATAGTGTCGGTCAGAACAGACCCTTGGCGGCTGCCGGGGCTGGACGGAGCGCCCCGGACGGGGACTCGGGCGCCGACGCGGTGACATCGTAAACATTTGAGGAACCTTTCCGGCGAATCGCCGGTACTTGGGCGCACAACGAGGGTTGCAGAATGGCCGTATTGGACAAGAAAAAATCAAAGGTGAGCGACAAGGTTCCGTCCTCGTCGATGGCAGATATTGCGTTCCTGCTTCTCATCTTCTTCTTGGTGACCACGACGTTCCCGAAGGACAAGGGACTCGCGATCGTCCTCCCTGAAGAGGGTGGTGAGGTCCAGGTGAGTGCCCAGAACATCCTTCACATCATTATTCAACCCAACGGGTTGGTCGAAGTGAAACGAGGGGACAGCCAGCAGGTGCAGGTGGTCGCGGCAAGGGATATCGAAGGTATTTGGCGACAGGACGTCTCTGAAAACGACAACCTCATTGCTGCGGTAAAAACTCACCCGCAGGCGCCATACAGGTTCATGGTCGACGTGCTGGATGCGCTCCATACTGCGGGCGCTGAACGTATTTCTCTGCAACTCTTCGAGGGTTAGTCCATGCCGATCAAGGGCGGAGGGTTCTCGCGGAAGTCTCAAGCGTCTTCAGACGTGCCGGACTCCTCGATGGCCGACATCGCGTTCTTGTTGCTGATCTTCTTCATGGTCACTACCGTTTTCCAGAAGGATCGGGACCGCCCGATCATCTGGCCCGAGGCGGAGGCCACTCAGAAGATCGATGAGAAGCTGAAGAACATCCTCAACATTTGGGTGCAACGCGACGGGAGCATCTTCATCAACGATCGGCCGTATGCGATGGGGGAGGTCTCCAGCGTGGTGGCGCCTCTTTACGCCGCTTCGGATCGTGCGTTGGTTATTTCCATCAGATCAGACCGCGAAGTACAATACAACGTCATCGACTTGCTTCAGAAGCAGTTGGTGGCGGCAGGCGTGGTGCGCGTGGTGTTCGCCACCGAGTTGGAACAACGAATGCAACGGGAGAGACGATGAACGCTCAAGCCATTCCCGCTGAGGTCGAGGTAGGGGCCCGTAGCCTAGAGACGGAGAACGACCGGTTCAAGCGGTCGTTCGGATCGTGGTTCTGGGGGTCGATGATTACTGCTACAGTGGTGCATTTCTCGTTGTTTCAGTTTTGGCCGACGCTGACCGCGGAGGACGTGTCATTCTCGGCTGAAGAACTGGAGATGATCGAGCTTCCGCCGGAAATCGAGATTCCGCCGCCGCCCGAAGCGATTGCTCGGCCGGCGACGCCGGTCATGGCCACGGCTGAGATCGATCAAGATATCACCATCGCGCCGACTACATTCCAGGACAACCCGATCGAGGACTTGCCGCCGCCGCCGACCGACGATGGAGTCTCGGATATTGCAG
>JAPYQK010000147.1 GCA_029941275.1 Longimicrobiales bacterium
CACCGGACCCTCGAAGTGGTCCACGGCTTCTCGCTGTTCCTGGTTCAACTGCACCAGGTAGGGATCTGAGGTCACGCTTGCGCCGTAGGAAGCCGGATCTCAAAAATGGCTCCCTCTCCCTCGTTGTCCAGCAGGAAGATATGCCCCTTGTGCGTCACTTCAATGATGCGACGCGACAAGGTGAGCCCGACCCCCCAGCCCCGAGCCTTTCCGCTCACTCCGGGATCGAAGATGTGGTCACGCAACTCCGGATCGACGCCCGGTCCTGTGTCCTGGACACGAAGGTGGAGCCAGCCGGTGGGACCCGTCCGAACTTTGAGCCGGATTTCTCCCCCTCTTCCCGCCAAGGCGTCCAGGGCGTTTTTTACGACGTTTTCGAGAGCCCATGAGAGCAGGACCTCGCTCCCCAAAAACTGGGGCATATGCTTCGGGACATCCACGATGAGCAGAACCTCCGAGGCAAGCCGAGGCAGTCTCGCTTGCAGATAGCGCTCCAGATCTCTCACGACCCCTCGAATGTCGAGCGTCTCGAGTTCCGGGTCTAAACCGATGAGCTCGAAGCGATGGCTGATCCTCTCCAGGCGCACCAGGTCCTCTTCGATTCCCGCAGTGACCGCTTCAGTCTCCAGTCCCTCCGGTCTCTCCTCGGGAGGCAAGCCCAGTAGCTCGAGCCACCCTTGCAACGAAGAGATGGGAGTGCCGAGTTGGTGCGCCAACTCTCTGGCCATGGCCGTCCATGCCTTGTCCTGCTCCGCCCTTCGCTGATACCTAATGACCAGGAAGCCGATGAGTGCGGTGAGCATGAGCCCGCTGGCCTGAAGCCAGGGAATCCACCGTAGATACGAAAGCTGTGGTGTGTCACCGAAGTAGATGAGACTTCCCCCGGCCCCCCTCACCGGCTCCCGTCCCGCCGCATCGAGCTGGCGTACGTAAGCCCTCACCCGATCCTGCCCTTCGGTCGTGAAGACGTCCGCATCGAACGGGAGGTTCTCCACGGACAAAACGCTGTCCGCCGGATCCATGATGATGAGCGGGATCCCCGATCCGAGGATGATGCCTTGAATCTCGAAGAGCGCCGTGCTGGAGCCGGACGTCTGGGATGAAGCCGTGTCCTGAATGAGCTCCTGAACGCGGCTGAACACTTCGGTCGTAAGCTCCTGGTTCTCGTTGAGCGCACCCACTAGCGAGCGCGTGTAGAGCAGGTACCACCCAAAAAGAACTAGGAAGAGCGTGGCCAACGCGACGGGCCATTTGATGCGGATCACCGGGTCACCGCCTACTCAGCGACCGGACGCCTTCGGCTCAATCAACGACGAACCGAGCCTCTCCTGAAGCACCTCAGGCACGCCGATCGTGCCGTCGGCTTTTTGGTGGTTCTCGATCAGGGCCACCATGATCCGAGGCAAAGCGAGAGCCGATCCGTTGAGCGTGTGCAAGAAGCGCGGTTTTTCGGCTCCGGACGGACGATAGCGAAGGTTCGCCCGTCGCGCTTGAAAATCGCCGAACGTGCTACAACTCGAGACCTCGAGCCACTGACCGACTCCTGGAGCCCACACCTCGATGTCGTACGTCATCTGGGCGGAAAATCCCAGGTCACCTGTCGCAAGCTTTAAAACGCGGTGGTGAAGCCCCAACTGATCAAGAATGTTCTCCGCCTCGCCGGTGAGTTCCTCCAGGGCATCGCGGGAGCGCTCGGGCGTCTCGTAGCGAACCAATTCAACCTTGTCGAACTGATGTACCCGAAGCAGGCCTCGCGTATCGGCCCCAGCCGCCCCGGCCTCACGTCGGAAACACGGGCTGTATGCCGTATAACGCACCGGTAGGTCGTCCGCGGACAGAAGTTCATCCCGATGAAGATTAGTGACCGGCACCTCGGCGGTCGGGATCAGCCAAAGATCGTCGCGCTCGGTCTGGTACGACTCGTCGGCAAATTTTGGCAGTTGCCCAGTTCCTGTAAGCGCCTCCCGCGTCACCAGATAGGGGATCCGCACCTCGGTATACCCGTGCCATCCCGTCTCTTCGTCCAAGTCCTGGGTGTGCAGATCGAGCATGAAGTCGATGAGACAGCGTTGGAGACGTGCTCCCGCACCCATGAGGACGGGGAAGCCCGACCCAGAAATCCTCGAGCCTCGCTCCTGATCCAGAATCCCGAGGCTCGAACCCAGCTCCCAGTGAGGCCGCGGCTCGAAATCAAACTCCACACGTGATCCAACCATCCGCACGACCTCGTTCTCTTCGACACCGCCCGAAGGCACCTCATCAAGAGGGAGATTGGGAGTCAACAACATCAACTCCTGAATTCGCTCCTCGGTGTGGGCGACCTCATCGTCGATTGCGGAGATTCGGTCGCCGACCTCCCGCATTTCCAGGATCATTTCGTCCGCGTCGCCGCCATCACGCTTGATCTCACCGATTTTCTTAGAGACAGCGTTCCGCTTCGCCTTGAGGTCATTCACCTCACTGAGCACGCCCCGGCGACGTTCGTCCAGCGCCAGAATCTCGTCGATAGTCTCAACGAGACCCTCCGACGGCCTGCGGACGACCGCCGACTTTACGGTGTCTGGATCGCTTCGGAGCTGCCGAATATCAAGCACGTCGAGCGGGCCTTCCTAATCGGTCGGGATCAGCCCACGACTGTCACAAAGCGTGCTCACATCGAACATGAAGCTCACTGTGCCGACTGTGGGTTGAACGACCAGCGGTTGGAGCTTTCCGAAGAAAAAGCACGGAATCCCGAAACGGTCCGGACCGCGATGCGTCCTCAACACGTACACACTGCTCGTTTCGACTGAAACGGGCATATCCCTCGAATAGAGCAATGTATCCTTGGGCGCGGTGACCACATCGTCGAAAGACATATTCGGAAATTTCAGGACCAGCGCTTCACTGGTCACACCCAGCGCCCCGGGCGGAAGAAACACCAGTTCACCGTCTTGCGTATCGAGGGCCAAGTCCCACAATCCCGTCGCTCCCGCATCGTGGAGCGAGATCGTACGCCGACCAACGAAGTCGAACCCCGCGGGAAGGTTCACCTCCGGACGGGCCAACGAGTAGACCACGACCGTGTCCACGCGCGCCGTGGTCCACTTCGCTTCAAAAATGTTCTCACCACACCCGGTAAGGCCAACCATCGACGCGGCTAGAACCGTCAATGCGGGAAGCGAACTGGATTGGGAAATGCGAGGTCTGTTCACGGATATGGCTCGGGAAACGATACGGGGTCGGACGGAAGCACCAACGCTATTGGAAAAAAATACGCTGTCAACGCTCCGGCCGCTGAAGTTCCTTGACTTCTACACCATTTCCCGGGTAGGTTCCCGTGCCGATATTGCTCCCAAAAGGGGCCCCAACAGATGCATCAAGCGGCGCAACGTACTACATCACGTGGGCACATCCTGCTCGCCGACGACGAACCTCATATCCGCCGAATTCTACAGACGGTCCTTGAATCGGCTGGTTTTAGGGTAGATCTCAGGCAGGACGGGACCGATGCGCTCGAAGCGGTCGAGGGCGACGAGCACTACGATTTGATCCTCCTGGATATCATGATGCCCGGAGCCACTGGCCTGGAAATTCTCGGAACGATCCGTGAAATGGACGACAGAAAATCCACGCCAGTGATGATTCTCACCGCCAAGGGCCAGGACGCGGACCGGGAAGCCGCCGTCTCCATGGGGGCGAGCGACTTTCTTACCAAACCCTTCAGCCCGAAGAAACTCCTTGCCCGAATCCACCAGCTCATCGACGGGGACTGACCCGCACGTCTACGTCACGATTCTCGCTGGTGGGATCGGAAGTCGCTTTTGGCCAGCCAGCACACCAGGCCGGCCGAAACAGCTGCTTCCTCTCGTCTCTGATGAGCCCCTGATCGTTGAAACTGTAACTCGGGCTCTCGGTCTCGTGCCGCAAGAACGTCTGCGAATCCTCGCGTCGACCCGCCTCGCCGACCAGATCCTGGAGGTCCTGCCCGACCTCGACCGTGAAACATTCATGGTAGAGCCGCAGGCTCGAGGCACCGCCCCAGTGCTCTCGTGGGCGGCCGCGGAGCTCGTCAAGGTCGACCCGGCGGCCGTGATCGTGTCACTCCATGCCGATCACATCATCAAACCAAAGGACGCGTTCCTGGGCCTCTTGCGGGATGCGGCGGGCCTGGCCCGGGAGACCGGCCACCTATTTACCGTTTCAGTTCCGCCGAGCCGCCCTGAGACCGGATACGGATACATCGAGCCCGGCGATCCACTCCCTTCGTCCACAGGCCTCCGGGCATTCGAGGTGGGTGCATTCCACGAAAAGCCGGACGTCGATACGGCCCGCCGGTACATCGATCGCGGGCACTATTGGAATAGCGGTATCTTCGTGTGGACCGCTTCGGCCTTCCTGAATGAAGTAAGAACGGTGGCACCAGAGATCGGCGAATTCCTTCCGCTCCTCGACGATGAGTCTCCAGATGCGTTTTTTGCCCAGGTGCCCAACATGACCGTCGATGTTGCGGTGCTGGAACGCAGTACTCGCGTAGCCTCGGTCGCGGCCACATTCGAATGGGACGACGCGGGAAGCTGGGAAGGGCTCACGAGGAGCCGCGGGGCAGATTCCCAAGGCAACGTGGTCGTCGGCTCGGGGCACATCGTGGAGGGTAAGGGGAACGTCATATACTCGGAGGGCGCCACGGTCGCGGCATTCGGAGTGGACGACCTCGTGATCGTACACTCGGGGGGCACAACCCTCGTGACCACCAAAGAGAAGGCTCCGGACCTCAAGCGGCTTCTCGACCAACTTCCTCGGTCCGTTCGTGAACGGACCGCAACCGGAGGGAGTTGATGGCACTCTTCTTGTTCGACGACGAACGGGCGCGCGCCTGGAGTCCATTCTCGGTCACGCGGCCGTCCGGAGAGTTGCTGTTCGGGTGTTTGTCGCTCCGCGCACGTGCGGAACGTTTCTGGGGCGAGGCCTGCGTGGGACACATCGCGGATTCAACTCTCGAGGGCTTCACCGGCCCGGGAGCCGCACCGTGTGTCCAACCCGCGGCCTTGGCCCCACAGCCCGAATCAGCAGTTGGGACCCCGAGGATTCTCTTCTCGAGCCGCGCGGTCCCAGACTCCTCCGCGGCCCCTCCTACCGATCAACCCGCTGTCCTGACGATGGGAGAGCAGATCGTCGGCTGGATTCTTCCCTCCGGGGCCGACGCCCCGAACGAAGCGGACTTTCTGAAACCGGGCGACTCGGGCATGGATCTGCCGCACGTGGAAATTCCCGGGCGTATCCTGGAGAACATATGGGATCTGGTGGCCCACAATGGAGAGCAGTTGTGCACCGATGTACCCAATTTCTTTCCCGAGAGTCGCTTCACATTGCCCGACGGCGTGCAGGTCTCCGGGAACCAGCGCGTATCCCTCGGGAAGCACGTTCATCTAGAGGCAGGCGTTCATCTCGACGCAACGGACGGACCGATCCGCCTGTCGGATGGGGTTCACGTCTTCGCCTTCACACGGCTGGCCGGACCCGCCTTTGTAGGGGCCAACACGCGGCTCCTCGGCGGATCAATCGGCGACGTAACGATCGGACCCACCTGTCGGATCCGAGGCGAAGTCTCCGACAGCGTCTTGCTGGGTTATGTCAACAAGGCCCATGACGGATACATCGGCCACGCCTATGTCGGGAGTTGGGTGAACCTCGGCGCCTTCACGACGAACAGTGACCTCAAGAACAATTACGGCAGCATCCGGATGCAGACGGTCGACGGCATGGTGGATACGGGGCTCGTCAAGATCGGCTGTTTCTTGGGGGACCACGTAAAGACCGGCATTGGCACGTTACTCCCCACCGGCTGCGTGATGGGGACGGGCAGCAACTTCTTCGGCGGCCTCATGGCCCCCGTGTACGTTCCCCCTTTTAGTTGGGGGGGCGACGACCTCGCCGAATACGATATCGAGCGTTTTCTGGACACGGCGGCGCTCGCTATGTCTCGCAGGGAGGAGGTCCTCGACGAGGGTGGCCGGGCACTTCTTCGGCGGGTTTGGGAGCAAACACGCGCGGAGCGGTCGTGACCGGAACTGACGGGACCCGAGTTCTGGAATGAAGGTCTGTGTTCTGGGAACGGGCAGCGCAGGCAACGCCACGCTCGTCGAGGCGGGCGGAACGCGCGTGTTGGTCGACGCCGGTTTCAGTGGCCGAGAGATGGAGCGAAGGCTCGCAGCGATTGGAGTGACCCCGGAGGCGGTCCACGCCATCGTGATCACCCACGATCATCGGGACCACACGCACGGGGCTGGAATCTTCAGTCGCCGCCACGGCACTCCCGTCTATATCACGGATCGGACGCGGGCAGCGTGCGCCTCCCTCTTCCGGGGCACGGAACCACTGAGACCATATCAGGCGGGTCGAGCATTCGATGTCGGTGCGCTTCGGGTCGAGCCTTTCTTGACCGTGCATGATGCGGCTGACCCGGTGGCTGTCGCACTGGTGGACAGAGACACCGGGGCCCGGGTGGGCATCGCTACGGATCTCGGACGCCCCAATGCTCAGATCCGCCTCGCCCTAGAGAACAGTGACTTCTTGATTCTCGAGTCCAACCACGACGAGGAACTACTCCGAACAGGACAGTATCCAGTCGCGGTCCAGCAGAGAATCGCCTCGAGCCACGGCCATCTATCCAACCATGCCGCGGCCCGCTTCGCCTGTGAGCTACTGCATCCGCGCCTGGCCGGCGTTCTCCTTGCGCACCTATCGCTGGAGTGCAACCGCCCGGAGCTGGCTTCCGCAGTGGTTGGAGGTGCGTTGCGTAAGGCCGGCTTCCAAGGATTCTTGGACGTTGCCCTCCAGGATCAGCCTACAGATTTCATCGATATCGAGGAGCTGCGCCAGCGCACGGGCCCCGCGCAATTCACACTGCTCTAGAGGGCTGTTGCGGATCAGATCCCGAACAACCTCAATACGTCGTTGGAGAGCGCCCAGACCATGATCCCCATCACCATGAAGAGTCCCACTTGACTCCACTTCATCCGTTGCTCAATGGAGAGTGCTTTACCGCGAACGGCTTCGATGCTCAGGAAGACGAGGTGGCCACCGTCCAGAATCGGAATCGGTAGCAGGTTGAGCACCGCGATATTTATCGAAAACATCGCCATGAAGCTCAGAAAATTCTCCAACCCCCCCTGGGCAGCCTGGCCAGACGCAGCACCGATGGTCACGATGCTCCCCACCGAACGTGGAGAGATTCCCCCGGTTACGAGGTCGCCGAGAAAACCTAGAATCAGACTGGTGGTCCCCACTGTTTGCACCCACCCAAGCCGCACAGCTTGCGTGAACGGGACGTCTCGATTGACGAGGTCACCGAGCGGCGTGTAGATCCCGACCTTACCGACAGTTTCGTCCTCTCCAGTGATCCGATTCTCTTGCTCTTCCGCATCGGGGGTTACGAAGCGGGTGAGCCTCCGGCCGCCCCGCT
>JAPYQK010000148.1 GCA_029941275.1 Longimicrobiales bacterium
GTTGGAGCTCCTAGCCGTAGCGAATGCTATGGCGTCGTCGCTCCGCCTAGGAGCTAGGGCCGTGGTATCCCGACCACCCGTGCGCGGAGCGCACGGCAAGCGGCCCACTGTACTTCTTCAACAGCCTTCTAAAGCACGGGCATGGGTGGAAGTGCGGCCCGGAGCGCTTCGCCGAAACTTTAGGCGAATCCGTGAATCTGTCGGAAGCCATGCACGACTCATCCCGATGGTCAAAGGGGACGGATACGGATTGGGGATGGAGGACGTGGTGCGGGCGCTCGAGCCTGAGCGTCCGTGGGGGTTGGGTGTGGCGACCGTGGAAGAAGGTGTGAGGTTGAGGGAAACGGGTGTAACGACGCCCGTGATCATTTTCAGCCCTGCGCCGCCCGGCTCCTACGACTCGGCGGTCGCCCACGACCTCACGCTAACGGTGTCGGACCTCGACGCGGTCGAGAGGGTGGCAGCGGCGGCGGCTCGGACGGGTCTTGCCGGTCGTTTTCATGTTGAGATCGACACCGGAATGGGCCGATCCGGATTCGATTGGAGACGGGTGTCGGAGTGGGGTGCTGCATTGCTGGATCGTACCTCCGACGCCTCGACGTGGGAGGGATGTTTTACACACTTTCACTCGGCGGATTTGGAAGATGACAAGACGACTCTGGCTCAGTGGGAGGTCTTCAAAGGGGCCATCGAGCGGCTGGAGCCTGAACCCGGGAACATGATTCATGCTTGTAACGGGGCAGCAGCACTACGGTATCCAGGTCTGGCCGGAGACGCCGTTCGGCCCGGTGTGTTTCTTTACGGGGGCAGCGTTGGGGCCGGTAATGAGGCACCGGAGGAGGTCGTCCGAGTTTGCGCCCGAGTTACGTTGATTCGTGAAGTACCCGAGGGAACCACGCTGGGTTACGGAGCAACGTATCGCTCCGCTGCGCGAGAACGGTGGGCCACCCTGGGGGTCGGATACGGAGACGGGTTTCCAAGAGTGCTCGGGAATCGAGGTAGGGTCTTGCTCTCCGGCCGTATGGTTCCGATCATCGGGCGGATCTCGATGGACATGACGGTGGTAGACATTACCGGCGGTGACGGGGTGAAGGTGGGTGATATAGCCACGTTGATCGGTTCGGCGGGAGACTTGGCCATTACGTTGGACGAAGTGGCGGACTTGGCGGGCACGATCAGCTACGAGATCCTTACGGGCTTGTCAGCGCGGATGCCTAGGATCTGGAACACTGAATAACTGAGGATGTTGGCTTGAAGCGATATTTGTTGGCGACAGTGATATTCTGTTCGGCACTGGTGTGGGGTTGTAAAGAAAACAACACGACTGCACCTGATCTCGGCTTCATCGAGGTCAATCCACGTACCGCAGCGGTGACGATCCCGTATGACGACTTCGTCTCTGGCTTTCAGGTCTACGGCGGGTACGGGTCCGCTGCGGACTTCGGGCGGGGAGTGGTAGCGCTGGATTTCGCCGGTGCCAACGTACGAGCACTGATGAAAATTGAGGACCTTCCCACCTCGGCGGACGTAGTGGGATCTGACGGAGTCAGCCGCACGGACTCCGATCTCAGCTTCGTGGGGGGACGTGTGGTGCTCTCCTTCGACACTATCGACGGCACATTGAACGTTCCGGTCGGCATCGAAGTATTCGGCGTGGTTGAGGAATGGCACGGGCCAACGGCAACATGGGACGTGGCGGTCGACACAGCCGGTGATCGGAGGGATTGGACGCAGCTAGGCGGTGGTGCACTCAATTCCCTCGGGGCAGGAACCTACGCCGCCTTTTCCGACCAGCAGTTTGACCCCGAGTTGCCCCTCCTGGACACGCTGAGCATCTCCGTCGACTCCGCTGCGGTGGCTGGGTTCCTCAACCCGGGCGGCGGCTCGACGGGGTTTCTTCTTGCGGCCACCTTCTCAGGGACCTCGGTCAACGTGGTGGACCTGAAGCTCGTGCTCAACACTGTGCCGAGCACCCAACCCGATACTGTTGTGGAGTTGTCGGTCGGGACTGATGATGTGACGTTCATCATTGAGGGGGTACCCCCGGCCCCGGTGGGGTGGCTCCGTGTGGGTGGAACTCCGTCCTGGCGCTCCGTGATCTCGTTGACGATCCCTAGCACAGTCGATGGCACGGTCGATCTTTGTGGCGCAGTGGGTTGTCAGGTCGACCTGAGGGAGGTCGACCTGAACCTCGCGGAGCTAGTCCTGACGACTCGCCAACCACAGTCCGGGTTCCAGCCCCAGGATACCACCGTCTTGGACCTCCGCCGCGTTCTCAACCCGGAGTTGCTCCCGAAATCTCCTCTGGGGTCGGTACTGCTGCCGGCTGCTACGATTGTTCCTCCCGCCCTCTTTTCGACGGACGTTGGAGCTGAGGTTTCGTTTACCGTGACCAGATTCGTGAGGGAGGTCCTGGAAGTCGCTGCCGAGACCGGTTCCGTACCCGACGCCTCGCTCGTACTCTTGAGTCTCCTGGAGCCGAGCGATATCGGCTTCGCGTCCTTCGCGGGCTCGGGCGGTGTGGGCGCTCCAGAGTTGAGGCTGTTGTTTACGGTGGCCAATGAGGTGGGATTACCATGATGAACCGGAGTTTGCTGCTGGCGCTCGTGATGATCGTGCCGAGCCCGGTTTCCGGCCAATCAGTGCTCGGATCGAGTGGGTTGGGGTTGAGGATCGAGCCACTCGACGCTGTTCAGCGGGCTCTAGGTGGTGTGGGGGTCGCGACGCGGACGCCGACCATCCTCCCGGGAAATGCCATTGCATCCCTGGACATCCTGGCGCCGACGGTAGCGTTTACGGTCCAGCCGCACTGGGGCACCTACGAGGTAGATTCGGAGCAAGGGGACTTTTCGGCGACTCGATTTCCCGTGCTCGGCTTCGCCTATCCTTTGGGTACGAACGGCGTGGTCACCGTCACTGCAGGAAGTCGATTCGACCAGAATTGGTCCGTCGAGTCACAGGATTCCGTCGACGTGGGTGGGCAACGAGTGGGCCTCACCGACACGTTTCTCTCCGACGGCGCCGTGGCGACTATTCAGGTAGGGTGGGCTCGCCGGTGGTCGACGACGTTGGCCATGGGGACCACGCTCGGCGTGAATAGAGGCGGCCTGACACGCACTTTCACCCGTAGTTTCGAGACAACGGTCGACTCTGTACCCTTAGTGAGCCCCGTCGAGGGTTTCACGTCCACCGGGCGCTGGCATCATTCCGGTCCGCTGGCGTCTTTGAACCTGGCCTGGGATCCCAGTTCGGTTCTTCAGGTGGGGGCCACCGTTGCGTGGTCGGGGCGAATCAAACTGAATCCCGCTGAGGGGACAGACGGTATGAGTCGGGGAGTGTCGGCGCCAATCGAGTTCAAAGTCTCCACGACCGCGGTGCTCAGCCCGACCTTGGCGGTGAACGCCGGGGCAGCCACCTCGAACTGGACGGACCTGGGCGAACCGGGTCTCGACGCTGCGAGTGGTGGCAGAGTGACCACATTCGGCGCTGGGGTGGAATGGGAGGTCACGAATTTTTGGGCGGGCGGCTTTCCTCTTCGAGCCGGCTTCCGGCGCTCGCAGCTTCCCTTCCGCTTTTTGAACAACAAGGTCAAGGAGAACACGGTCTCCTTCGGCTTCTCGGTGATAATGGCGCAAGCATTGGGTCTCCCGTTGGCGGCGCTCGATTTGGCGGTCGAGGTGGGAAGCCGAGACGCAGGGAGTTTCAAGGAAAGGTTTCGCCGGCTCACGGTGAGCGTGCGTGTTGGGGGCCAGTGAGGCCCCCGGGCGGCGCGCCGGTTCATTTCCACACCTTTGGCTGCAAGGCCAACCAGTACGACACTGAGCGCATGCGACAAGAGTCGCAAGCCAGAGGTGCAGTCGCGACGAACGATCGCGGCGCCGCGGACATCTGCGTGGTGAATACCTGTACCGTTACGAACGCCGCGGACGCAGAAGCGAAACGTTTCATTCGGCGCGTCAAGCGAGAAGATCCTCGAACCCAGATCGTTGTTGCCGGTTGTTCGGCCGTGCTTCGGGCCGAGGAGTACGCCGGGATGGAGAGCGTGGCTTCTGTTGTGCAAGGGCACGATCCTGTTGAGGTGGCCAACGCCGTTCTGGGGGTGGTTGCCGGTCGTGGTCCGCTCGTGCAACTCGGTATGGAGCCTGGCCTTGCTGGATCCCACCTGGAACCAATCGGGGCCGCCATACTGGACAGGCGGGAGGGTGCGACCCGAGGCTGGCTCAAGATACAGGACGGCTGTGATCGAAAGTGCGCCTTTTGCGCGACGAGGATCGCGCGTGGTGCGAGTCGCTCCCGAGCCCCCGAGGACATCGTCCGGGAGGCGCATCAGCTGTCTCGGCATCATCCCGAGCTCGTTTTGACCGGAATTCACATTGGCCACTACGGCCGGGATCTGGGGAGTTCCATCTCGCTCTCCAGGCTGTTGATCCGTCTCTTGGAGCGCATCCCGGACGTACGGTTCCGCCTTGGAAGTATCGAGGCGACGGAAATCGATGGGCTACTCCTAGAACTGATCCGAACTTCTGGGGGCCGGATAGCCCCCCACTTGCATATGCCGCTGCAGAGCGGGTCCGATTCGGTTCTACGCCGTATGAAACGCTGGCATACTCGAGAGGCTTACCGCACGCGGGCGGTCGAAGTAGCAGATGCCCTACCGCGGATCGGGCTTGGCGCAGATATCATCACGGGTTT
The DNA here is from genome assembly GCA_029941275.1 of Longimicrobiales bacterium. Taxonomy (GTDB): domain Bacteria; phylum Gemmatimonadota; class Gemmatimonadetes; order Longimicrobiales; family Gaopeijiaceae; genus UBA822. Next base: position 4,693 of record JAPYQK010000148.1, read on the forward strand.
TCCGGGCGAGACCGACACGGACCACCAAGACACGGTGCGCCTCGTGGAGGAGCTTCCTTTCACGTACCTCCACGTCTTCCCGTTTTCGTCGAAGGACGGAACTGAAGCGAGCGCTCTTCCGGATCCAGTGCCACAACGGATCGCGGGTGAACGGAGCCGCGAACTCCGCGTGCTCGCGCAGGAGAAGCAACGTCGCTATCGGGTGTCCCGCGCAGGGGAGGCCTCTGTGGTTACGCTGGAGTCCGAGGGCCGTCGAGCATTGACTGGAGATTACCTTCGGGTGCAGGTGAAGGGTGGGGAGACCCGAGATCTTGGTCGCCTCCACTCGGGTGTCCTACGGTGCGGACTGGATGACCTCTACGTTGAACTCCGTGCGGCCAGTCCATCGCGAGGCCCTTGGTCCGTTTCAGCTATGGAGCGGCCCGAGCGTTTCCACGTGAGTTCGGCATGACTCAACGGTCCAGGAAACGCGTGTGAAGCTCGCATACGTCGAGACGTATGGCTGTCAGATGAACATCAGTGATGGCGAGTTGATGGAAAGTGTCCTCGAAGCTGATGGATACGAGATTACCGCTGACCCGGACATGGCGGACGTTATCTTGGTGAATACGTGTGCCATCCGGGAACACGCGGAGAAGCGTGTGCTCGGCCGGGTCGGCCAGCTGTCCGGGCTGAAGCGCGAGCGACCCGACTTGATCATCGGCGTCACGGGGTGTATGGCGCAGCGTATGGGAGAGACGCTCCTCAAGAAGGCTCCACACGTGGATTTGGTCATGGGTCCGGATGGGTACCGCTCGTTGCCGGAGCAACTCCTGGCGCTCGAAGAGGGCCGCAAGATCCTGCCATCTCGGTCGGCCAAGAGGCGCGGACCCCAACTGGCGGTTCTCGATCTGTACCTCGGCGAGAATTACGAAGGCCTCGGTCAACGCCGCTCTTCAAAAATTTCTGCCTGGGTACCGGTCCAGCGGGGCTGCGATCACCGGTGCACCTTCTGTATCGTCCCCTATGTGCGCGGTTCCGAGAAAAACCGCAGCCCCAGTGAGATATTGCGTGAGATAAGCGAAATCGCGGATTCGGGCGTCACGGAGGTCACGTTGCTGGGTCAGACCGTGAACTCGTACCGGGCCGAGGGTCAGGCCTTTCCGGAGCTCCTCAGATCCGTGGCCCGGGTCTCGGGCATTCAACGAGTTCGGTTCACCTCCCCGCACCCCGGCGATGTGACAAAGGGTCTGCTGGCCGTGATGGCCGAGGAGGCTGCGGTGTGCGAACAGCTCCATCTGCCGCTTCAGGCTGGAAGCGATCGAACGCTTCGCCGGATGCTCAGGCGGTACACCGTAGAGAGCTTTCTGGAGAAGGTAGAGTTAGCCCGTGCGATGATGCCCGATATCGCGCTCTCCACAGATGTCATCGTGGCTTTTCCCGGCGAGACGCCCGAGGAGTTCGAAGAAACACTCGACGTAATGAGGGCCATTCGCTTCGACGACGCCTACACGTATCGATATTCCCCCCGTGAAGGCACGCCCGCGATGCGTCTACCCGCCACGGACTTTGTTCCCGACGATGAGGCCCAGGAGCGACTGTCCCGACTCATTGACGTGCATCGAACGATCCAGGCGGAGATCAACGAGGCCGAGGTCGGACGCACGGAAGAGGTGCTGGTTGAGAAGGAGGCCCGTGGTTCGGGTCAGATCTTGGGACGTAGCAGACGTAACAAAGTGGTCGCGTTTACGGGACCGACGGAACTGATCGGCACGTATCAGGCGGTGCGTCTCACGGAGACGACGGGAGCCACGTTCGTGGGGGAGTTCGCGGCGGATCCGGCCTTGATGAGGTCCGTATGATTCGGATCGTGGGGCCACTGGGTGTTCTCATTGTGCTCATGGTCTCGATGGTCTTCGCAGCCCTGAATGGGGACCAGCGAGTCACGCTCAACCTGGGGTTTGTTGTCCTCTACCGTGTCCCACTGACACTGGTCGGTTTCACCGGTCTGTTCATGGGGATGGTGGTGATGCTGGTGGCTGGAGTACGGAGCGACCTCAAGGTCCGGGCCGTACTTCGCCAGCGCCTGGAGGCTGAAGATCGAGAGGAACGAGCGCTCATCGATCGGAATCAACAAGACCTTTTTTCGCCGAATCCCACGGGGGAGCATGGAGAGGTGAAGGAGGAGTCGTAGCCTGAGCTCCGACGCCATGTGGCGGGTATCCTCTCGACGGTGAGGCCGAGGCCCCCACCGGTTGCTTTGGTCGCTATCGCACTTGTTGTGGGGAGGCAACGGGTGGTGGTGGCGAGGGGAGTTTTCAGAGCGACACCAGCTCCTCATTCGCGTCGAAGATTTCGGAGCCGGACAAAGACATTATTCCGTTCTAAGCCGGACACACCCAGCTGTCCAGCAGTGTTTTGCTCGTCCGATGAGTGCTGTATCCTGAATAGACACACCTAACAAATCTTATGGAGAAAAGATGAAGTCACTCTGAGGTCAGAAACCTCCACAGCAGTTGCTGTTATATG
>JAPYQK010000149.1 GCA_029941275.1 Longimicrobiales bacterium
CTGAAGTCTCCCATTTCCTTCGGGGCAAGCCTTGGACCCACGCGTTTCAGAAACGAGTGCAGCCCACTCCACAGATGGTGGAGAATTCCCAAGATTATTGCTTTCATGATGCGATCTATGTTTCTAAGTGCTTCTGTTTTTCTAGAGAAAAGCCCCTGATCCTATTTAAAACCCAAGGAGGCTCCCGCCAATCCAAGAATCTGGTTTTACGAGGAGGTGGACCCCGCAGAGGGATCTCTACCCATGACGGTCCACAGGGAGTGGCCCGCTACGGTGGACAGGGCGTGTTGATGCGCAGGAAGGTCTATCTGCAAGCCCATGCCGAGACTATGCTACCTCATCGGGGACCACGCGGACGTTGGCCGAGCCCCTTTTTCACAAACGACGACCAAGATTGACGGAGGTGGTGTCATGCCACGAGTGACCTTGTCGCGCGCTTTGTCGCTGGTCCTTCTCGGCGTGATCGCTCCCGCCGTGGCAACCGGTGTCCCCGCTCTCAATGCCCAGACCTGCGAGGCGGATGGTGACCCAGCGGGTGACCCAGCTCGTGCCGTGAAATTCGTGTGCGGCACCACCAATCCGGAGGACCTTTACCAGGTCCCGAATACCCCCTGGGTCATCGCATCCGGACGAACTTCCGATTCGGAGGGGCCGATCTACGCGGTCGACTCTCGCGACCATAACGTCCGGGAGATCTTTCCTGCAGGTGCCCTGGCACCGCAGCACGACGGGGACACTTACCGCGCCTGCCCTGGGCCGAACTATGTATTTCAGCCACATGGCCTGACGCTGCGTGAAGGCAGCAGCGGCGTGCATACGCTCTATGTGGTTGGCCACGGCGCGCGCGAAGCCATCGAGGTCTTCGAACTGGACGCCGGTGGCGCTCTTCCCACCATGAAATGGATCGGTTGTATCCCTGCGCCGGAAGGCACCCGCCGTATCAACTCCATTACGGCTTTGCCCGGCGGGTATCTCGGAGCCACCAATTTTGACACATCAGGCGGAGAACTCTGGGAATGGCATCCCACGACCGGCTGGATCGAGGTCCCGGGCAGCCAGATGCGTGGGCCGAACGGTCTGGTTTCCTCGGATGACGGACGATGGTTCTACGTGGGTGGGTGGAGTGACCGGGCTTTGGTGCGGGTGTCGCGTGGCCAAACGCCAGTGCGAGTCGATCCGATCCCTGTTGGCTTCAATGTCGACAACGTGCGCTGGGGACCGAATGGCAAAATCATCGTCGCCGGTCACGTGACTCGTTGTGCGGGGCCCGAGCCCTGTGAACCGGCCGCCGCTCGCGTTGCCGAGGTCGATCCGAGCACGTTTGCCGTCGAGCAGTTACTCGACTACAAGGGAAACGATTTTTTCAGGCTGGGAACCGTGGCGATCGACGTCAGTGGCGAGATTTGGATTGGTGGCATCAACGGGAGCTTGGGAATCGCCCGCTTTCCCCGGTAATGGGGGAGGCTCATCATGCGTAGACTTACTCTGGTTCTAATTCAGGCCAGTTGTCTGGTCTTTTCCATGGTGGCCATGGCGGCGGAAAGCTTTGATCAAATTTCCGAGAACGATCTCGGCGTGCTTGCTCGAATTCATTTCAACACCCAAACCAGTGACTTTGATCGCGCCCGTGCCTTCTATCGTCAACTCGGTTATACGCAGGGCATAAACACTTTCCCGAAAACGAACACCCATCTCATGGCTCGATCGTTGGGCATGTACGATCTGTGTACGTATGAACTGGAAAGTATCGAGGTGATCAACATTCCAAATGCCACAGGACCGACTTCTATCGATCTTATTCAGTTCGCTGTCCCCTACAACAGCGATCCACCGTATGCACTGCCTAACCATCTCGGAATGGCCTACGCCGCACTTGGTACAGCCAATTTTTCTGAGGCTTATGAGTATTTAGCTGAGCAAGGAGTTGGATTCTTATCCGAACCCTATGGGGATTCGGGTGAGCGATTTGTCTTTGTGCAAGATCCTGATGGAGTCTATTTGAAGCTGATCGAATCTTCAGCTCCAACGGAAGTGCCTACAGAGCGTCCATCAGGCGTGAATATTCAGGCGATGCCCTACATCGGCATCAATGTGAGCGACTTCGATGCCTCGCTTAAATTCTACGAGCGCCTTGGTTATACAGACGTCGTGATGTTGCCTGAACAGGGATCGATCGCAGAAGCGCAAGCCTATGGTCTGGATCAACCCTTTGTGATACGTGGAGCGGACATCAGCCTGCGGGATGGAGACCGCAACACCCTGCGAATAGTTCAATGGATCGAACCCTTCGACGCATCCCCTCCGTATTCGGCACCAATCAGTCATATCGGCATTCACCGCATCGCCCTGGCAGTACAAGACCTGGATGCAGCGGTTAACGTACTGGAAGAGCGGGGGGTTGAGTTTCTTTCTGAAATTGCACCTTGTTGTTCTGGCACGGGGCAGGACGAAACTGGCATCGTCAACGCCATAGATCCTGATGGCGTTTTTGTTGAGTTGGTCGGGCCAATACAGCAGCGGCCTCCGCAACCTGAACCCCAACAGTGTTCAGAGTCGAATCAGACCGCGCACTGGTATTATGAATCCGAGTTGTTCAGGAACAAGGCGAATCCACCGTCATTAGCGATTTCTCATTAGTCGATTGCCAGCAACCCTGCACGGGCAGAATCCGTGGTGCGTAACTCTGAAGCTCGTATTTTATCGTGCTGGCGAGAAATCGGTTGGGTCGAGAAATTGGCTTACCACAAAGCAGGAAGTCCATGAAGGAAGAACCACCCACGGGCGGTTAGCTCAGTTGGTTCAGAGCGCCTGGTTTACACCCAGGAGGTCACAGGTTCGAATCCTGTACCGCCCATTTGAACCACCCGAATCCCGGCGTGTGGCCACTGTACGCTCCGACCGCCACTGCTCAGTGCCCCGGGTCACCGATACGAACGGCGAAACGGATCCAAAGAAGTGCTCGTAGGGTTTAGAATAACGTGTGGCGTGCCAACCCTGTTCCGGGGTGGGAGCGTCCACGACAGACCTTAAGCAAGGATGGCAATCATGCTCACGCTGCTTGGACTGGGTGTCGCGGGGGCGGCGGGAATTTTTGGACATATGAGGGCCCGGAAGTTCGTCGGGCGCCGACTACGGTTTACCAGCATAGTCGAGAAGCCGTACCTCGGCGTCGCGGTTGGTGTCGCCGCGACCGTTGTTGCGTCTCCCGTGGTGGCCCTAATTCCCCTGGTAGGCGCCGGTACCGCCATCGCCTTCGGAACGGGTGTCGGGACCGGCACGGCCATGGGCGCCAGCGACGCGAAGAGGCCTCTCCTGGAAGATTGAACTCGCCGATTCTCTCCCCTCCGACCCTGAATCCGGCCGGGTGAACAGCCCCGCTGAGCGGATCTTCGGCGTCGTGTTGGCCGGTGGCAGGAGCCGCCGTTTTGGTCGCTCGAAGGTGTTGACGCCGCTCGCCGGCGCCCCGATGGCGAGCTGGAGCATACGTACTCTCCAGGCGGCCGACCTGCCCGTGGGTGTGGTGTCGGATGAAGAGGGCGTCGAAGTTGTACTCGGTGTCCCGGTTCGCCCCGATCTGGAGGCTGGCCTCGGGCCGCTCGGGGGACTCTGGACCGCTTTGCAGTGGGCGTTGGAGAGAGGTGACCAAGGAGTTCTGCTCATCGGATGCGACATGCCGCTCGTAAGTGATCGGTTGGTTCGTACGGTGCTCAACTGGAGTGACACCGCTGCGGCGGTGGTTCCGATGGGTTCGGACGGCCCCGAGCCCCTGTGTGCGCTGTACCGACTGAGCTGTGCGCCCGAGGTCGAGCGCAGGCTCCGCTCCGAGGAGCTTTCGTTGCGGGGACTGGCCGAAGCCGTTGGAGCGGCTTCGATCAGCCATGAAAAGGTTGCCGAGGTGGCTGATCCACTCAACGCCTTCCTCAATGTGAATACGACCGGGGAGCGGGATCGCGCCGAGGCTCTCCTCGTGTCGACTCTTTCGTAGCTGCATATGGACTCCTCCCGTCTGCCACGCGACGACAGGTCTCACTGGATCGCCGCGTTGGTCGTTTCATTTCTCGCGTTGCTGGCGTTGGTCCTCGTGCCCGCTTTTCTGGCTCGCAGACAGGCTGCGCTCGAGAGGGAACTCGCAGTGTTCTCTCAAGCCCGTTTGCTGTTCCCGGAGATTCAGCTCGTGCAGTCGCAAGAAATGATGCGAATCGAGCAGTATGTGAATTCTGGGGACTCGAGCTTCCTCACCCTTTATCAGAACGAAGTATCCCGGGAAAGTGAACTTCTCGCCGATTTCGGACGCGTGATCAGCGGGATGCCCCCGACCTACCGTGTGGAGTTGAGCCAAGTCGAGTCACTGACCAACGATTGGCGATTGCTTCATTCGGGGCTCGTGGGGGAGGGCCCACTTGCGACCGACCCCGTGTCGTTTCGCGAAAGCATGGATGACGACCGTGCTCGGTTCGAATCCGTCCAGACCGCTCTGCGGGCTTTTGAGTCTCAGGTGATTTTCGACGAAATCTCGGCGTCGAGTGGCCTGGGGCGGCTGCGCACGTGGCAGTTCTGGGTCACCCTGGGCGCCATCGGATTGGCCGTCTTGGGTGCCTGCTCCATGGCGTTCGTGGGCTTGAGGCTCCAGGATCTCGCTCGGGACGAGACACAACGACGATTGGAAACGGTGGAGGCCCGCCGTGATATACGCTCGATCCTCGGAGGGACCGCCGACGGCTTGATCGGAGTCGATCTGGAGGGGAAGTGCACGTTTCTCAATCAAGCGGGCTCGAGGCTGCTCGGATATTCACAGAGCGAACTGTACGGCGAGCCCGTGCACCGTCGAATCCACCACACCAAGGCCGACGGCGGCGAACATTCGGAGCAGGATTGCCCGGTGCATGTCGCTTTGGACTCGGGAGAAACCGTTCGCGTGCCGGACGACGTGTTGTGGCGTAAAGACGGGACGTCCTTCCCGGTGCAGCTCATCGTCAGTCCGATGAAGGACGTGCGGGATGTGCGCGGGGTGGTCCTCACATTTACCGATATGACCGACATTCGCGAGGCCGAGGCGGCCCTGCGCGACGCGGTAAGGGCGAGGGACGAGGTGCTGGCCGTCGTCTCCCATGACCTCAGGAACCCGGTGGGCACGATCGCGGCGGCAGCCGAGTTGTTGATCGACGTTCCGATGCCGCCCGCCCGCCAGGGAGAACATCTCGAAATTATCGGCCGGGCTGCGGAGCGCATCAACCGGCTGATCCAGGACCTGTTGGACGTAGCACAGATCGAGGCTGGTCGCCTTTCCGTGCGGGCCAAACCCGTCGACATGGTCGAGCTTGTCGACGAGGTGGTGTCTCAGATGCGCTGGAAGTCCAAGGAAGAGCGGGTCCACCTAACGCTGCGCGCTCCGCCCTCGCTTACTGCCGTAAAGGCGGACCGTGATCGGATCATGCAAGTAATGTCCAACCTCATCGGGAACGCGCTGAAGTTCACGCCTGCGGGCGGTCAGGTCACGGTGTTCGTGTCGCCCGTGGCGGGTGGGGTGGGGGTGAGGGTGAGGGTCTCAGACACGGGTCCGGGCATCGAACCCGAACTCGAGCGACACCTCTTTGACCGCTTTTGGAAGGGACACGCCGCCGGAACCAGGGGCGCCGGATTGGGCCTCGCCATCGTCGCGGGAATTTTGCAAGCTCACGGCACCGAAATGGAAGTCGAAACCGAGGTCGGTCGTGGAAGCAGCTTTTCTTTTACTCTGGCGACGGAGGGCTGAACCCCAAGAGTTGGCAGGAATTCCGAACCACCGACGCATAGTCGGGGACCAGAGCAAGTCGAATGGCGTCTCCGGGTGCATAACTCGCGGTGGTGGGCAGGAGCACCGTGATGGCGCGGTGCCCGCCGGCCTGCGTCGGAAGTTCGACCTCGGCTTCGACGGCGCTTCCCGTATAGGTGGTCGAGGTCACCAATCCCTGGAGTTGCCCATGCTCGGAGGGCGCAAACCCCTCCGGACGAACGGCGATCATCACTGGCGCGCCATCCGGGAGCCCGGATCGATCCACCTGACAGAGCGACCCGAAATCGGTGAGAACGCACCCGTCGATGCCCTGGATGAGTCCTTGGAGCAGGTTGGTTCGTCCCACGAACGTCGCCACGAAGATGGATTCGGGATGTTTGTAGATCTCCAGGGGGGTCCCGACCTGTTCAATTTTTCCTTGGTTCATCACCGCCACACGGTCGGAGACCGCCAAGGCATCCCTCTGGTCATGGCTTACGAGAACGCACGTAATCCCGGCCGACCTCAGGCTCGAGACCACTTCGTCCCGGACGTTGTCGCGAAGATGGGCGTCCAGGTTGCTGAACGGCTCATCCATTAGCACGACGACCGGCTCCGGGGCGATCGCCCTGGCCAGTGCTACCCGCTGCTGTTGCCCCCCCGAAAGTTCATGGGGATATCGGTCGAAGTGGTGTGATAGGTCGAGAAGCTCCAGGACTTTCCGGGCACGCTCCGGCCGTTCCTTCTTCGGCCGCCCGTGGAGCCCGAACATGACGTTTTCGCCGACGCACAAATGGGGGAAAAGTGCGTAGTCCTGAAAAACCATACCTACGCCGCGATGCTCCGGCGGAATCCACGCACCGTTTCCTGAAACCGCTTCGCCGCCGACACGGATGGTGCCCATGTCCGGCGCTTCGAAACCCGCGATCAGTCGCAACGTCGTGGTCTTACCGCATCCGCTGGGGCCCAACAAAGTGAGGATTTCTCCCTCACGTACATCGAGGGTTACGCCGGACACGGCCTCGACGGGCCCTGGCCAGTAGCTCTTTCCCACGTTTTCAAGATCGATAACGGGCATGTCTGCCAGCGCGATTGAGAACCGTTTTCAACTCGTTCCGATGGTAGCGGATTCGCCCGAGGAGTTCAATGAAGACGCGGGGTGGTGTAGACGGTTACGCTGAGCCCACGCGGCCGGCCCAGAGTGTTACTCAGACGGCAGGCCGTGCTCTGAAGCGAGTTCCCTGTACGCAGCCAACTCTGTCGCTTTTCGATTCGCATCCCATTCCAACGATTCCGCCATGATGTCGGCTGCGGCTTCAGCTCCGGCAAGTCCGAAGTTCAGGCTGAAAAGCAGAAGCGCGGCTCTTCTGTCCATGAAATCGATCAGGGTGAGGG
>JAPYQK010000150.1 GCA_029941275.1 Longimicrobiales bacterium
GTACGGTGGTGTCCGAGATCGGCGAACAGTGGTCACCAAAAATTGCCCCCGCCAGGACCGAGCTGATCGAGCCCAACAGGATCGAATACTCGCCCCCGACCCCGAATCCCTCCGCGCCGCCCAGCGTCACCGTCAAAGGGATCACCAGAGGCAGCATGATGGCCATGGTGGCCCAGGACGTACCGGTGGCGAAGGCCATCGCGGCAGAAGTGAGGAATACCAGTGCCGGGATGAACTCGAGCGGGAGGGCGTCGCTCAGGACCAGCGCAAGGTACTGAGCGGTACCCAGATCCTCCGTCACCTGGCCGAGAGACCACGCCAAAGTCAGCACGACGATCGCCATGAACATCGCCTTCATGCCGCTCAGCCAAGCGTTCAGCGACTCCTCGACCGTCAAAATCCGTTGCAGGAGTGAGATAACTATCCCGACGAGACACCCCGCTGCGGATCCCCAGAGGAGCGGTGCAAAGGGATCGGCCGCCCCGAAAATGTCCATCAAAGAAGCATCCGCTCCGACAGAAGAAAGTCCTGACGAATAGAGCCCTCCGAGAACGACCACGATGACCGTAACGATCGGTATCGCCGCGTTGTGCCAACGAGGCTTCACGCCCTCGGGGGGGGTCATGAGACTCTCTCGGGTGTCTACCGCGAGACGAGCGTCCTCCCGGTGGACGCCGAGGCCGCTTGCGGCCCGCCGCTCTGCCGCCGCCATCGGTCCAAAATCTCGGTTCATGACAGAAGTGAGAAACACGAACGCCAGGGCGAGAAGTGGATAGAACAGATAAGGAATCGTGCTAATGAACACAGCGAATGGACTGATCGAGGTCAGGGTGGCGACGAGCTCGGGATCTACGCCGGTTTGCTGAGCCGCGATGCTCATGCCGTCCCCAATCAACGAAATCTCGTATCCTACCCACGTCGATATCGGCACCAGGGCGGCGACCGGTGCGGCGGTGGAGTCAACGATGTACGCCAGTTTCTCCCGGGAAACCTTGAGACGATCCGTGATCGGCCGCATGGTGTTTCCGACGATCAGCGTGTTAGCATAGTCGTCGAAAAATATGGCGAGGCCAGCCAGCCACGTGGCGATCTTGCCCCTGCGTTTAGAGCTGGCGAAGGGGCTTACGGCGTCGACGATGCCTTGTGTGCCCCCGTTCTTCGCGACGATCCCCACCAATCCGCCGAGTAGCAGGGAGAAGACGATGATCTGTGTGTGGCCCCCATCTACGTCTCCGATCGCCGGAACCGCATAAAGGTCGATGGTTCGCCAAAAAGCCGAGATGGGATTGTACCCTGCGACGGCCAAGGCTCCCAGCCAAACGCCGGCGAGAAGGGCCGTGATGACCTCTTTGAAGAGCAAAGCGAGCAAGATGGCCACGGCCGGAGGGGCCAGGGAAAACCAACCCGGCGCGTAAGGGCGGGAGAACTGTCGACTCACTCCTCCACCACGAATGGTCAAAGGAAGTCCGCTTCGGTCCGCCACGACCAGGTCGGTCGCCATCGCCGTTTGATCGGGTGGGAGGAACCCGGAGGCGAGGATCGTGCCGTGTGCGTCCAGCACGTCCCATGTGATCATGAAGGGGCCGTCCCCTCGAAGTTCGATTGAAAAAGGCACCCCCCCGAGGATGACTTTGGGACCGTCCTCCAAGTCGAAAGTGCCGTCCTGGCCCGACAGGGCGGAGGAGCCGGCGCCCGACATCGAAAGCAGCAGCCCAAACACGAGGATCCACGCTCGTCTTGAAGAAATGACTGATGTGTCTGTTTGCGAAATTGCCGGGGAACCTCGTTCGAGTTCAGAACTCACGGGCATGAAGGGCCTTTCTCATCTATCGGTGTTCCAGATGCTTGCGGCGTTCATGATGTCGGGGCGGGATGTCCTTGTAAAGCATTCGCGCCTTGTCTACCTTCCGGCGCCTTGGATACGCGGGTTGGACCCGGCTCTCCGACACGGTTTCGGATCGGTCCGGGCGCGGCACACGAGGAAATCAGGCCTTCGCCAGGAGTACATCTCTGCACGTCTCCATCATGGACGAACAGGCGGTGCAGCGCGCCGTCGCGCGGATGGCTCGTGAGCTCGTGGAGCAAAACGAAGGACCCGGCAATTTGGCCCTCATGGGTATCCATCGCCGCGGTGTGCAGATCGCAGACCTCATTCGAGCCGAGATCGAACGGGCCGAAGGGGTCGAAATACCCACCGGATCCCTAGATATCACCATGTATCGAGACGACCTCATGGCCGTCGGGCCGCGACCGGTGATCGGCGCGTCCGTTCTCCCTGGTGGGGGCGTGGACGACCGGGCCGTGGTGATCGTTGACGACGTCCTCTTTACCGGCCGCACAATCCGGGCGGCTCTCAATGAACTCATGGACTGGGGCCGGCCGTCGCTGGTCTCGCTCTGCGTGCTAGTGGATCGGGGGGGACGTGAATTTCCGATCCAGCCGAACGTAGTGGGAAAGATCCTCACCGTACTTCCCGATCAGACCGTGGAGGTTTCCGTCCCCGATCTGGACGGCCGTTGGGGCGTCGACATCGTGTCCATTTCCAACCCCGCTCCGGAGGTTGAGGGTTGAGCCAGCCCTCTTCATCGCTCGGCAAGGATCTGGTTGGCCTGGAATCCCTTTCCGCCGAGCAGATTCTGACCATTCTAAACACCGCTGAGCCCTTCAAAGAAATCTCTGAGCGCCGCATCAAGAAGGTCCCAGTACTGCGCGGAAAAACGATCGTCAACCTCTTTTTCGAAGCCTCCACGCGCACCCGTGTGTCCTTCGAATTCGCCGAAAAGCGATTGAGCGCCGACACGGTGAACATCGCGACGAGCGGGTCGTCCGTGGTCAAAGGAGAGACGCTGGTCGATACAGCTCGAAATCTCGAGGCGATGCGGATCGACATGGTCGTAATGCGGCACGGTTCGTCCGGAGCCGCAAAATTCCTTGCGGAGCGTATTCCTTCGAACGTGATCAACGCTGGGGACGGAAGCCATGAGCACCCCACCCAGGCGCTCCTCGACATGCTCACCATCCGCGATCACTACGGGAAGATTGAAGGACTAAAGGTGTGCCTGGTCGGCGACATTCTGCACTCGCGGGTGGCGCGCTCGAACGTCTTCGGCTTGCTCGCGCTGGGGGCGGAGGTCGCCGTGTGTGGACCAAAGACTCTTTTACCTCGGGACATTGCGGAGCTCGGCGTAACCGTTTTTTCACGCGTCGAAGAGGCGATCCAGTGGGCCGATGTGCTCAACGTTCTCCGTCTTCAATTGGAGAGGATGGAGGCAGGTTTTCTCCCCAGCTTGCGGGAGTACAACCAAGTCTGGGGTGTCAGTTCGGCCAAGCTCGAACAAGCGCCCGGCGACTTGCTGATCCTGCATCCCGGGCCCATGAATCGCGGCGTCGAGATCGATAGTGACGTGGCCGACGGTCCCCATGCCATGATTCTGCATCAGGTGACGAACGGAGTGGCGGTCCGGATGGCCGTTCTCTATTTGCTGACGGGTGGTGCACCCGACACCGCCGAGGCGGCCAAGGAAGGAGCAGAGGGTTGATTCCGAAGATGCTGATCCGGGGTGGAAGGGTCGTCGATCCGAGCCAGGCGATCGACGACGTGCGAGACGTCCTCATTGTCGACGGGGTCGTCGCTGAGGTCGGGGCTGGGATAGAACTGCCCGAGGGAGCCCAGGAAATCGACGCGAACGGACTCGTCGTCACGCCCGGCCTCATCGATGTGCACGTGCATCTCCGTGAGCCCGGGGGCGAGCACAAGGAAACCATCGCGACGGGTGCGAGGGCAGCGGCGGCCGGCGGGTTCACCGCGGTGTGTGCAATGCCGAATACGGACCCGGTCGTGGACGATCCGGCGGGTGTGGGGTTCGTGTTGGCTCAAGGCACGGCGGCCGGCGCGGCGCGGGTCTACCCCATGGGCGCGATCTCGGTGGGGCAGGAGGGGAAACGGCTCGCGGCAATCGGCGAGATGGTCGAGGCTGGAGCGGTGGGCATAACCGACGACGGGAATCCTGTCATGGACTCCGGCCTCATGCGCAGGGCAATGGAGTACGCGCAGGCGTTCGACATCCCGGTCGCGGATCACCCTGAAGATCTGGGCCTTTCGGGGTACGGTGTCATGAATGAAGGGCTCGTGGCCACGAGGCTGGGTCTGCACGGCAAACCCAACGCCTCGGAGGACGTACACATTGTCCGGGATCTTCTTCTCGGGGACCTCACAGGCGGACACATCCACCTCCAGCACATATCGACGGCGTACGGAGTGGAGGCGATTCGCCAGGCCAAGGCCCGGGGGGTTCATGTCACGGCGGAGGCCAGCCCTCACCACCTCATTTTCACAGACGAACGAGTAGAAGGATTCGACACGGACGCCAAAATGAACCCGCCGCTTCGTTCACCCGAAGATCGGGATGCTGTTCGGGAAGGATTGGCGGACGGAACCCTGGACGTCTTTGCCACGGACCACGCGCCTCATCACTACGATGAGAAGGAGCAGGCGTTTGCCGACGCACCCAACGGGATCATCGGCCTCGAGACTGCGTTGGGACTCGGGCTCACTCACGTGGTTGCGGAGGGGCTCCTCGACCTGTCCACACTCGTGCATCGGATGAGTGTTGCGCCGGCGCAGGCGTTCAGCCTACCGGGAGGGACGCTGGCTGTGGGCTCCCCAGGTGACGTTACGATCATCGACCTGGATGAGGTCTGGACCGTAGACCGCGACGTGTTTCTCTCCAAGAGTCAAAACACGCCGTTCCACGGATGGGCGCTGAAGGGGCGTGCTCGCTACACGATCGTCGGGGGTGTGATCGTTTGGTCGGTCGGCGCTTAGACAAAAAAACCCCGACCAGCCGAGGCCGATCGGGTTCCGGTGCGGTGCAGGACCGGAGTTAAGACCTTCAGCTCATCGCGCCGACCCTACGAGCCAGATTGCTTTTCATTCGGGCGACAGCGTTGGGATGTAAGAGTCGACGTGTCGCGGCACGGTCGAGGAGTACCTGTACCCTCCGATACTCCGTTTCCGCCGTGGCAGCGTCCTCAGCATTTTCCACTCGCTTGACGGCGGTCCGGAGACGCGACCGCACAGCTCGGTTGCGCTCGTTGGCGTCGCGGCTCAACCGGACGCGTTTTTTGGCACTCTTGATGTTCGGCAATTCTGTTCTCTCGACCTTCAGGCTTGGGGACCAATCCCACATTCAGCGCAAAGTATAGACTAAACGAAAGGCCCTATCAAGCGCACTAGGAGGGTTCGTGCGTCAGACTGACCCACGACCCTAGCCTCCGCTCATCGTCACGGATACCTTGCCGCCATGCTGCTTCTGTCGATTCTTCCGGTGCTCATTTTCTCGATCGTGGTTCATGAAGTCGCTCACGCGTGGGTGGCACTCAGGGAAGGCGACGACACCGCTCATGCGCTAGGGCGCATCACGCTCAATCCCATTTCCCATTTGGACCCGTTCGGGTCGGTCCTCGTTCCGATGGCGCTGTATTTCATGGCCGGTGGCCTGATTTTTGGATGGGCCAAGCCCGTGCCGATCGACCCCCGAAAGTTCAGGGATTTTCGGGGCGGAGACATTCGGGTGTCTCTAGCCGGGATCGTCTCTAATCTGATGCTCGCCGTCCTCTTTACGTTCTCAGTGATCGTTTTCATCAAACTCCAGGGCGTCTTTCCTTCAGGTGAATCCACGTTCGGATTTCTTATTCGGACGGCACGTTTCGGCGTATTCATCAACTTGATTCTCGCTTTCTTCAATCTCATCCCGATCCCACCGCTCGACGGTTCACACGTCCTGTGCCATTTCTTGCCCCGAGGATGGCGCGCGACCTACCAGCAAGCCGGGCGCTACGGGATTCTGGTTCTGATGGCGCTGGTGTTCCTGTATCCGGGTTTCTTCAACGCCCTTCTTGGGCCCGTCAATTACCTCATGGCCCTGTCCGACGGGTTCGTCGATCTGTGGATCTAGCAGTCACCGAAAGTCCCCTCGAGCAGGAGGACTTTCTTGTAATCGATATCGAGCGGTTTCAAGGGCCACTCGATCTGCTGTTGCACCTCATCCGGCAGCAGGACATCGACGTCTTCGAGATCCCCATCTCCCGGATCACGCGTCAGTTCCTCACCGCCATCGAAGCGATCGAGGCCAAGGATCTCGACAACGCCGGGGAATTCATCGAGATGGCGGCAGGGCTCATCCACATCAAAGCCCAGATGCTCTTGCCGAAATATGGCGAGGCGGAAGAAGAGGACCCCCGTGCCGAACTCGTGCGCCGTCTTCTCGAGTACGAGCAGATTCGGGACATCAGCGAGCTATTGGCGGGCGCCGAGGCGGAACGGGCTCGAAGATTCCGGAAGGGTTTCCTGGAACCGCGTCCACGCCCGCCGATGGAGGAGACGCCTCTCGAGACGACGTGGGACGACGTCTTCGCGGCGGCCCTCCTCGTGACGCCGCCCGATCCGGGTATCCATATCCACAGGGTGACGACCCGTCCTGTGGCCATGGAGGACAAGATGAACTTGATTATCGGTGCGCTGGCACGCGTGAAGCGCATCGAGTTCAGCAGGCTGGTGCGACCCTTCAAAAGCCGCATGCACGGAGTCATGACCTTGCTTGCCGGGCTGGAGCTTACTCGGAGACGCCGCGTGAAGCTGAGACAGGTGGAGATGTTTTCAGAGTTATGGATGTATCCCGGAGTCGAAGAGGCTGACGACTCCGTGTCGGAGGGCGACGAATCATGAATCCCAGCCAGATCGTAGAGGCGGTCCTCTTTGCGAGTGAGGCTCCGCTGAATGCTGAAGAAATCGCCCGTGCCGATGAGGCGCTCGACGAAGATCTGATCGAGGAGGCCGTACAGGAGCTGAACGCCGCGTACTCGGAGTCCGAGCGGGCTTTCGAGATCCGTGAACTCGGCGAGGGTTATCAGTTGCTCACGAGGGCGGACTTCGCCCCCTATCTCGAACGATTCGATACGATCCCGCGGCCCTCCCGGCTTTCCGGGCCGGCGTTGGAGACTTTGGCGATCATTGCCTACCGGCAACCCATTACCCGGGGCGAAATTGAAGCAGTCAGGGGGGTA
>JAPYQK010000151.1 GCA_029941275.1 Longimicrobiales bacterium
GGGGAGATGAAGGCATCTTCCGGAACCCTTTCTTTCTCCGGTTTGCTTTCGCTTTCGCTCATGTTCCAAGATATGGATGCCCCAGACGTTCGTAAACAAACGTATTTCCGGGAGCTTGAGGGCGACTACAGGATGACTTCGATCAGGAGGAAGCCTCCCACGATCAAAAGCCCGAAGACCCAAGCGAGCACACCGAAGTAACGATCGATGAACGAGCGGATCGTATCCCCAAATCGATAGATCAGAGCCGCCAACACGAAGTACTTGAATCCGCGGCTCACGGCGCTCGCCAGCATGAACACGGGGAAATTGATCCCGAAGACCCCGGCAGAGATGGTGATCACCTTGTAGGGGAACGGCGTCAGCCCGGCGAAGAACACGGCCCAAAAGTCCCACTGGTCATAAAAGCCTTGCGCGTTGGCGAAGGCTGCGGGAGTCACGCCCGGAACGTAGTCGAAGAAAAACCCGGACGCCGAAGCCCAAATCATGGCGCCGATACCGTAACCGAGCATGCCGCCCAGGACTGAGGCGACGGTCGCGACCGCGGCGAACCGAAAAGCCCGGCCCGCGGCCCCCAAACAAAGCGCGATGAGGAGTGGATCGGGGGGGATGGGAAAGACCGAGGCCTCGGCCACCGTGATTATGGCCAAGGCGTGGAGTCCATATGGGGTGTCGGCCCAGTGAAGCACCCAGTCGTAGAGGCGGCGCACCAATCCTGGTTTCTTCGTGCTACTGGGAGGGGTGTTGTCCTCGGCGATAGGATCGGTCACGTGGTTCCCACGGTCGTCCAGTCGGTAATCTCGTTTCCCTTGTACCTGGGTTGGTCATCTGGTCGCGCATTCAATCGGCTTCGTCCCCTGTCTCCGAGGCCCACGCGAAGCGCCCGAGAAGGGGGACGAACGTACACTCCCCGTGAATGACCTCTTCACGGACCTCGCCGTTCTCCCGCCGGGCGAGCACCAACTCCTGACGGTCCCGTGTACCGACCGGGATAAGCATGCGCCCGCCCTCGGCCAACTGGTCGGTAAACGCCGGCGGGATGGATGGAGACGCGGCAGAAACCACGATGAGGTCGAACGGCGCGTACTTGCGCCAGCCGATGGTGCCGTCCCCGACCATGAGCGCGACGTTCTTCATCTGGAGCTGATCCAGCGCGGCGCGGGCACGCACGGAGAGCTCCCGAATCCGTTCGACCGAGTAGACGCGGTCCGCAGTAAGGGCGAGCAGGGCGGTAAGAAAGCCGCTGCCGGTCCCAATTTCCAGCACAGTGTCCTCGGGCGTCGGATCGAGGACCGAGAGGTAGAGGGCCTGGAGCGACGGCTGTGACGCGGTCTGGCCGAATCCGATCGGGATGGGTGCGTCTTCGTAGGCTCGCGGCCACACCCCCTGAGGAAGAAAAAGATGCCGGGGAACCCGATCGAAGAGCTGAAGGATCGCCAGGTCGTCGATCCCCCTTCCCCGAATCTGCTCTATGAGCTTGCGTCGATACCCGGCGAACTTGCGGTCGTCTAAAGGCTCAACCGCCATCCACGGATCTCCTCCAAAAGCTTGTAGTTGGTCAGATCGAGGTGGAGCGGCGTGACCGAGACGTAGCCCTCGCCGATGGCGGCGAAGTCGGAATCCTCCGCGGCCGCCCAGGTAATTTCGCCCCCTCCGATCCAGTAGTAGTCCCGGCCCGAAGGATCGGCGGCCTTGGTCAAGCTACCGCTGTACCGTCGTTTGCCGAGTGAGGTGATACGTATACCCTTGACCTCCGCCGGATCGATCGGGGGAAGATTGACGTTGAAGAGTGTGTCCTCCGGAAAGTCTCCCTGTTCGATGATTCCCGTGAGAACCGTGGTGACCACGTCGCCCCACACGGCAATGTCCTCGAACGCGTCGCCCGCATACGAAACGGCGACCGCTGGAATGCCGAGCACCGTGGCTTCCATTGCCCCGGCCACCGTGCCCGAGTAGAGGACGTCCTCGCCCATATTGGAGCCGTGGTTGATCCCGGAGAAGCAGTAGTCGGGGCGATGGTCCAATAGCGCGCCGACTGCAAGGATGACGCAGTCGGTTGGTGTTCCGTCCACAACCAGATCACCGTCGGTGGACTGGCGTACCCGAAGTGGATGATGGAGGGTGAGCGAATTGCTGGTGGCACTCTGTTCCCGGTCCGGAGCTATGACCGTGACTGAGCCGAGCGTTCGGGCGGCGTCCGCGAGGACTCCGATCCCTTTCGCCAAATATCCGTCATCGTTGGTGCAGAGGATCCGCATCAGCTCTCCAAGCGACTCGGCGGCGCGTCGAGGACTTCCTTGATCTGCAGGAGCTCCGTTTTCAGACCCATGAGGAAATCTCGGCCCACCCTCTCTTTGCCTTCTTCGGCAATCTCACCCGCTTTACGCATGTCGAGAAGACGCTGTCGCGCCCCGTCGATCGTGAACTTTTTCTCGTAGAGGAGATGCTTGACCAGAAGTATCAATTCGATCTCTTTTTGCCGGAAGACCCGGTTTCCCGCACGGTTCTTGGTTGGGCGGAGGAGCTCGAACTGCGTCTCCCAATACCGCAACACGTGCGGCTTCAGGCCGCTGAGATCGCACACCTCACCGATCGAGTAGTACGCTTTTTTTGCGATGGGCTCGTCCCTGTCCATTCGTATTCAGTCCTCTTTAGAACGATTCTTCAGCTTTGGGATCCCTCTCCATCAGTCTTTTCAACGCTTGCTTCGGCTCCGTGCCCTGAGTCAAGATGCCAAAGACCTCCTCGGCGATCGGCATCTCTACCCCGTATCGGGCCGCGAGGTCGTGGACTGCACTCGCGGTCGCGACGCCCTCTGCTACGGCGGACATTTCTCCGAGGATCGACTCCAGAGTCTCTCCCTGGCCTAGGCGATATCCCACCGTGCGATTCCTGCTCAGGGTGCCGGTGCAAGTCAGAACGAGGTCGCCGATGCCGGCGAGTCCCGAGAAGGTTGACGCCCTTGCACCCATCGCAACGCCGAGCCGGCTCATTTCTGCGAGAGCTCGGGTGATGAGAGCGGCCAGGGTGTTGTGGCCACATCCCAGGCCGGCCGCGACCCCTGCCGCGAGCGCACTGACGTTCTTGAGCGCGCCACCCAGCTCCACGCCGATCACGTCGGTCCCCGTGTAGACACGGAAATAATCGGTCTGTAGCAAATCCTGGATAGCCAAGGCGGCTTCGGGTTTTTCGCTAGCCGCAACCACGGCGGTCGGGATCTCGTCAGCGACTTCACGCGCGAAACTGGGTCCGGACAGCACCGTGAAACCGTCGAGTTGGGCTGGGCTGAGAACATCGGACAGGACTTCGTCCATTCGGCGAAGTGTCTTCGTCTCGATTCCTTTCGAGGCACTGACGATCACCGCGTCGTCCTCGATGTGTGCGGCCGCTTGCTCCATGACGGAGCCGACCACCTGAGCGGGACTCACCGATAAGACGACTTCGGCACCCTGAAGCGCCGCCTGGAGATCCGCGCTGCTACGCAGGTTTGCTGGAAGCTCGATGCCGGGAAGGTACGAAACGTTTTCCCGGCGATCGGTGATCTGTTCCGCCACCTCCGACTCGAAAGCCCAGAGACATACGTCATGAAGTTTCTTGGAGAGAACCGCAGCGAGCGCCGTGCCCCAACTCCCCGCACCCACGACAGCTACTTTGGTCACGCCACGCCCCCGGTCTGGTCCGCAGGGGCCTTCTTGCGAAACGAGCTCTCTTCCCCCCTTAGGAGACGTCCGATATTTGAGCGGTGAGCCCACACCACGAAAGCGGCGAGGGCTGCCGTAAACCACAACACTGCGGTCCCCTCGCGACCCGGCAGAAGGTA
Source organism: Longimicrobiales bacterium (assembly GCA_029941275.1). GTDB lineage: Bacteria > Gemmatimonadota > Gemmatimonadetes > Longimicrobiales > Gaopeijiaceae > UBA822. The sequence continues at coordinate 3,821 of JAPYQK010000151.1, forward strand.
GACGACGGCAGGTAGTGTCAGTGCGGCGATCATCGAAGACGCGGAGACGATGCGGGTCACGCGCAAGACCGCGAGCCATACGGCGAGCGCGATGGCGATGGCAACGGGGGCCAGTCCCAACAAGACACCCGCGCTCGTCGCGATCCCCTTCCCTCCCCTGAACCCCACCCAAAACGAGAACACGTGTCCCGCGACGGCCGCTCCGGCGTATGCGAGGGCCCAATTCGATGCAGCACTCTCGGCGTGTATCTGCGGAAAGTACCAAACGGGGAACCAGCCCTTCGCGATGTCCGCCACGATTACCGGAAGGCCCGCGCGCCACCCGAACACTCGGAAGGCGTTGGTTGCCCCGAGATTCCCGCTCCCCTTCGTGCGTAGATCGACCCCGTATACAGCCTTCCCGAGCCAGAAGCCGGTGGGCGTCGCGCCGACGGCGTAGGCCAGAGCCAGGAGTACGTAGGGGCTCATGCCCGGCTCATTCGAGGCTCATAACGGGTCAGTTCTCCCTGAAGCGAATCCGGAGGGGACTCCCAACGAACCCCCAACGATCGCGGAGGCTGTTGTGCACGTAGCGAATGTAGTGCTCAGGCAGAGCTTTCGGGAGATTGGCGAAGAAGACGAAGGTGGGCGGTGCGGTGGATACCTGCGTGGCGTACCGAATCTTTACCCGCCGACCTCGGCTGTGCGGTGGGGGCTGATGTCTCAGGATCCCTTCGAGCGCTTGATTGACCTCTGCGGTGGGGATCCTTTTGTGCCTCACGCTTTCAACTTCGAGGATCTGATCTAGGCACTTTCGGACACGTTGACCCGAGAGGGCCGACGTGAAGACGACGGGCACCCACTTGAGAACCGGAGCTCGCAAACGGAGTTTCTTCTCGAAGTTCGACGACGTCTGATGATCCTTTTCGACTAGGTCCCATTTGTTGGCGACGACGATGACCCCCGCGCCGGCGTCCCAGGCCTGCTCCACGACCCTGAGATCCTGGACATGGATCGGCTCCGTGGCATCCACCAGAACCAGGCAGATGTCGGCCTCTCTCACGACTTTGGCAGTTCGCAGAGCAGAGTAGTACTCGAGGGTGTCCTTCACCTTGGACTGGCGGCGCAGACCTGCCGTGTCCACGAAAACGAGTGTGTGATCGTGATACTGCATGCGACTGTCCACCGGATCGCGAGTCGTCCCGGCGATCTCGCTGACAACGGCACGTTCTTCACCGAAAAGCCGATTCACGAAGCTGGATTTTCCCACGTTGGGTTTGCCCACAACCGCAACGCGGATCACGCCCTCCTCTTCCGGGTCGGTCGTATGCTCCGGTAGTTCGGCGACGACGGCGTCGAGCAGGTCCCCGGAACCCTTTCCCGAGATGGCGCTCACGGGCAAAGGGTCGCCCATTCCCATACTCCAGAAATCCAGATGCTCCTTGTCGAATGGGAAATTGTCCATCTTGTTCACGACGAGGAGCACCGGCGTTCCGCTCCTCCGTAGGATCTCGGCCAACCGTTCGTCGAGAGGGTGCACACCGGCTTTCCCATCCACGACAAACAGAATCAGGTCGGCTTCCTCGACCGCCGCGTAGGCTTGCTCACGAATAGCCCGCTCCAGGGGTTCATCACTCCCTTCGATGATCCCCCCCGTGTCCACCAGAAAAAAGTGGCGGCCCGCCCAATCGGCTTTTGCGAAGTTCCGGTCTCGGGTCACCCCGGGACGGTCGTCGACAATGGCCACCCGTCCGCCGACAATGCGGTTAAAAAACGTGGACTTACCCACGTTGGGCCGGCCGACTACCGCGACGACGGGCATTCCCTTGGCCTGTGCAGTCTTACTCATTGCTCATAGAGCCTTGAGGCATTCGGTGACCTCGTAGCCCGTCGCCACCGTGGCTGGACCGAACGCATGAGTCAGGTCGCTCAACGGCATGCTGTCGATGAAGAGTCCGTCCCCATTCAGAGCCTCGGCGGGAAGGAGAATCAGTTCTCCTGCCTCCGTTTCGCCCACGCTCGCCTGGATGTCGCGACCCGCTAGGAGTCCGGCGACGGTGACGCTCTCTCCGTAGAAGTCATTCGCCACCGCGACGACCGCGACCTCGGCCTGTGTTGCGTCGGCGAGCACCCCTGCCCTTTCCCGAAACAGGGGCTCCATGGAGCGACCGGTGACGAGTCGTATCCTCCGATACGGAAGTTCAGGGACACTCTTCAAGCCTTTCGAGAATTCTCGCTTGAAATGGTTGACCGCCCCCACGCCGTTCTCGGTCAGCGCCCCGTCGTCGTAGTAAGCGTCATCCGGCAAGTCCCGCTGGGCGATCAGGTAAAGCTCGTCCGCCGCGTAGCACCATCCGAAACCGCGTTCCGGCGTCGAGGTCTCACGGAAACGGTCGACTTGTCCGATCGCGGTCCGGGCTTCTTCCGCAGTAAGGGGACGCACCGGACGTCCGAGGTTGTACTTGGTGAGACCCACGGGCACGATCGAGAGCGAAAGCACACCCTCGCCGAGGCCGTAGAGATCGTCCATGGTCTCGTCCAGGTGTGCGCCGTCGTTCCACTCCGGACAAACCACGACTTGCGTATGCACGCTCAAGCCATTCGTCGTCAAGTATCGGAGCTGGTCCATGATCAGGCCGGAACGATCATTGACCAACAAGCGGGTTCTCAACTCGGGGTCGGTCGCGTGCACACTCACATAAAGGGGACTGATCCGCTGCTCCACGAGGCGCTCCAGCCCCCTCGGGCCCAAGTTGGTCAGCGTCACGTAGCTCCCGTACGTGAAGGAGAGGCGGAAGTCATCGTCCCGCAGCCACAAGCTCTCCCGAACGTCTTTCGGGTTGCCGTCAATGAAACAGAACACGCACTTGTTGCCACACTCACGTATGGTGTCCGGGGCGGGGATGATCCCCACGGATTCCCCCGGCTCCTTCACGATGTCGTAGAGGACCGGCTCACCTTCGGGTCCCAGCGTCTCCAACTCGAGCGTCGTGTCCGCCAGAAGAAACGTCAGGTCGATACCGTCGCGCACCCGTTGGCCGTTGATGCGGATAATGCGTGTGCCGATCTCCAGGTGGAGATCTTCGGCGACACTGCCGGATTCGATTTCAGCGATTCGTACCAAGGGGCCCACCACGGGTCGAGAAGAAGGTCCGAAGATATAGGAATTTCGCTGATACGGTTGAATTATTGAACACGGCGACGAAACTTACGGGTCGTCCGGAGCGATCCCCTAGTAGCGTCG
>JAPYQK010000152.1 GCA_029941275.1 Longimicrobiales bacterium
GGCCCAGGAATCGTTCCATGCCGATGCCGCTTACGGGAACGATACACTTTCCGAGCATCTTCCCCGGCTGCTAGCTGAAGCGGAGGATGTCTACTTCCGAATTGGGACTGAAACTCCTGTGGAGCGCCTGGTCGTCGGGGCCCTTCAGACTGCCCGGTTGCGGGGCGCAAGGAAGGGCGTCGGCCCGCGTGGGATCATCGATCCGGGGCGGCTGCTCGATCCGATGCGGCTAAAGAAGAACACCGAGGAGCTGGAGCGCATGGGCCGCGCGGGTGCGATCACGGTCGAGGCGTTCACAAAGATGTTAGGGGCCGCGGGTCCGGGCGTCGGGGAATGGGAGTTGGAGGGAGTCATCGAGGGGGCGTTTCGGCAACAAGGTGCAGGGGGACCTGCTTACCCGACCATTGTCGGCTCTGGGACCAACGCATGTGTGCTGCACTACGTGGACAACAATCGCACGGTGCAGGAGGGAGATTTGATCCTGGTGGACGCAGGGGCAGAGGTGGATCTCTATGCGTCCGACGTCACCCGTACCTTCCCGGCGAACGGGTCGTTCACAGCGGCCCAGCGAGCGATCTACGAAGTCGTGTTGGAGGGGCACCACCGGGCCTTAAAAAGCATTCGTCCCGGCGTGACTGTCGGGTCGATCCACGACGCGGCGCGCGAGGCGCTCGTCGAAGGACTGCTCGCACTCGGCCTTCTGGAGGGGAGCACACTCGAAGCAATAGAAACAGAGTCCTACAGGCCATTCTTCCCCCACCAGACATCACATTGGCTGGGACTCGATGTACACGACGTCGGCGATTACGCCGAATCAGGAGAATCGCGCGTGCTGGAGCCGGGTATGGTGTTGACGGTGGAGCCCGGCCTGTACTTCCCGGGCTCGCTCGAGGGCTCCGAGGCCGAGCAATATGTGGGCATTGGTATCCGGATCGAAGACGATGTCGCCGTAACTACGGAGGGCCATGAAGTGCTGACGTCAGGATTGCCCGTGTCCGCCGACGAGGTCGCCGATCTCGTGGGAGAGCAAGCGTGACGGCACTGGTGGAGCGCCTGCGACGTCCGGGCTCCATGGTCAGCGTGGAACTTCGGCCGCCTCAGAGCGGCCTTTCTGCCACCGACGGCATGGACGCCTGGATCGATCGAAACCATTCGATACGCAACCTCGCGCTCAAGGATACCTTCGTATTTCTGACCGATGACGCCGTCGGATCACGGGAAGAGGAGAATCTCGGACACCTCGCCGCCAACGTCGGCTCTGACGTCCCGCTCTCTCGCTTGGTCCCGTTCCTCACGTGCAAGCACCCGATCGAGTACTGCCTCATGTACGCGGATCGTGCCCAATCCCTCGGATTCGAGGCGCTCACGGTGGTCGGCGGGGACAGCTCCGTGGGTCCGCCGCGATGTGTACCACACGCATACGAACTCAGGCAACGGCTCCGGGAGCGCCACCCCGGACTGTCCCTGGGCGGTTGGGCGAACCCACATCGTGACGTGGAGCGGCAGGTTGGTTATCTCGGCGCCGACGATTTTTCGGCCGACTTCTACCTCACGCAGATCGTGTCCCACCACAGCGTCGATCGGGTCTCGGCGTTCCTCGAGCAGAGTGATCGTCGGGGTGTCGACATACCAGGAGTATTCGGAGTCTTCTACTACTGGAGCGCTCATCCCGGTACCCTCAAACGTTTGGGCGAGTTCTTCCCAGTGCCCGCTGCGGAGCTTTCTCGTGAATTCGAGTCGGGCGCGACACCGGAGGAAGTGCTTGGGAGGACCTTGGAGTCGTTGAGAGCCGCCGGGGCCGAACGAGTCTACATCAGCAACCTGGGCCATCGGCAAGTGCACGACAGGCTTGCCGGAGTGTTGGGGTGCGTCGGGGCTTGAAAGTTACGACACCCTAGTGGCGGTGGTCAGTCTGATCGCTTTGGCGGGGTGTGTCGGGTTGGGCTACCGACCCTCAGTCGACGGGGAGCGAAGCACCGAGGTCGACCCCGAACCGCCGGTCGCTTAGGTACGAAGATCCGATCGAACCGAACGACCTCAGACCGATTCGCGTATCCCCGACAAAACGTTCAGTGCTCCGCCGAGGTTGCCGTCCGGCGCGTGCACGTGGACACCCGCGATCGAGGCTCGGATGGCCTCGAACACCTCGAGAGCGATTGCGACGCCCTCGGCCCTCGTGGCTTCTTCACCCCCGTCTTGAGCCCTCACCATGCGCTCCATGATTTCGTCGGGAATGTGCACGCCGGGGACCTCGTTGTGCAGGAACTCGGCCTCACGGAGCGAAGTGAGCGGGCGAAGACTGGCGATGATGGGTACGGAGACTTTGGGAGGACGATCCAAGAAGGCACGGAGCCGTCCGGGGTCGAACACCGGCTGCGTGATCACGAAGTCGGTGCCGGCGTCCACTTTCCACTTCAGTCGCCCAGCTTCGTGTTCCTGATCCGGCGCAACTTGGCTCACTCGTGTTCCGATGACGAAACGTGTGGGCACGCCGATCGTGTTGCCGCCGAGATCGACGCCCCGATTGAGGCCGTGAACCACGTTCGTGAGTCCGATCGAGTCGATGTCCAGCGAGGCGCTTGAGTCGGGGTGGGGGCCCGTTGAGGCCGGACGCCCCGTTACGAGGAGAAGATTATGCAGTCCCGCGGCGGCCGCCCCGAGGAGGTCGCTGATCATCCGTGTCATGTTGCGGTCGCGGCACGGATAGTGAACGATCGTCTCGATGCCCACTTCACGTTCAATGAGCATAGCCGCGGGCAGCGCGCTCATGCGTGCGTGCGCCCGAGGGTGATCGCGGATGTTAACCGTGTCGGCCCCGACAGCTTGGATGCGACGGCAGTGCTCCAACAGCACCTGCATGTCCCACCCCTCGGGCGGCGTGATCTCGACACTTGTGACAAAGGTGCCCTCAGAGAGCTTCCGTCCCCACTCGGAGCGTTCGCCGAGCGGAACGTCTGGCTGAACGTGCGTGTCGTGCTGCTCGGCGTGTGAACCGGGCCGGACTCGTGTAGCCGGGGGTTGCACTCCGCTCACCAGAGCCCGGATTCGCCTTATGTGCTCAGGGCTCGTGCCACAGCAGCCCCCCAGGAACCGTGCGCCCGCTTCGATCATGCGGCGGGCGTACTTCCCCATGTACTCTGGACTGGCCAGGTAGATCTTACGATCGGCTACCGCGCGGGGCAGTCCGGCGTTGGGCTGGGCCGAAAGGGGTAGATCGGTAACCGCGGCCATACGCTCCACGGCCTCGAGCATTACGGCCGGCCCGACGGAGCAATTGAGGCCGATCACGTCTGCACCCCAGTCCGCGATTTCGGCAGCGACGTCTTCCGGAGAGGTACCGTACGACGTGCAACAGTCTTCCCCCACCGTGACTTGGCAAATGATGGGGAGCGCGGACCGGTTGCGGATCGCTTTGAACGCTTGTTCCATCTCGTTGAGGTCGCTGAATGTTTCGAGTACGAAACCGTCGACACCGCCCTGCACCAGCCCATCGATCTGGCGGCCGTAAAACGCTTCAGCCTCTTCCCGCGAGGTGGGCCCGAGCGGCTCGATCCGGATACCCAGCGGACCGACGGCACCGACTACCAGGGCTCTCCCCTGGGCGGATTCGCGTGCGAGAGCTGCCGCCGCCCGGTTGATCTCCTCCGTCCGGCCCGCCAGGCCGTAACTCGAAAGCTTGACCGGATTGGCGCCGAACGTGTTCGTCTCGATGACTTCGGCACCAGCATTCACGTAGGCCCGGTGGACGTTTTCCACCACCTCCGGCGTTTCGAGGTTGAGCCCGTCGTACGAGACGTTCACGAAAACGCCGCTGGCGTAGAGCTCCGTCCCCATGGCCCCATCCATTACGTGGACTTTCCCGTCGTCGATGAGTCGCCTCAAAGGATCTGGGTTCTCCTGCGTCGAACTCAACGCCGCGTCTTCGCGCTGTGGTCGGGCAGGTTCATCACCCGATGCTTTTCCGCCGCCGCCGACCTTCTCGATGGTAGTCATCGCTCGGCGGGCTCGTAGGCCAGGTTGGTCTGGAGCCAACGCTCGACGTCTTCCAGAGACATCCCTTTTCGCTCCGCGTAGTCGGTCGTCTGATCCTTCCCGATCCGGCCGACGCCGAAGTAATGAGCCTCCGGATGGGCGAAGTACCAGCCCGAAACCGAGGCCCCGGGCAGCATGGCGCAGCTCTCGGTGAGGCTGACACCGGTGTGGCGCTCCGCGTCCAGAAGCCCGAACAGCTTTCTCTTCTCGGTGTGGTCCGGGCAAGCCGGATAGCCGGGTGCCGGCCGAATTCCAGAATAACGTTCGGCGATCAGATCGTCGGGGGATTGGCCGTCGCCCCGCTCGTGGCCCCAGAGATCTCTCCGCACTTCTTGGTGCAGTCGTTCCGCGAACGCCTCTGCGAGCCGGTCGGCCAGGGCCTTCGCCATTATGCTCCCGTAGTCGTCGTGTTCCGCCTCGAGCGAGGCGCACAATTCATCCAAGCCCAACCCGGTTGTAACCACGAACGCGCCGAGGTGGTCGGTGAGCCCAGATTCCTTGGGGGCGACGAAGTCCGACAGGCAGACGTTGGTCCGCCTGTCCTTCTTCGCGAATTGTTGGCGTAGACCGTGAAGCGTGCACCAATCCCCACCGTCGGTGAGAACCTCGATGTCGTCCCCTACGCTGTGTGCTGGGAAGAGACCCACCACACCTCTGGCGCGCAGGAGGCCTTCGGAAACGATTCGGTCGAGCATCGCCCGGGCATCATTGTAAAGGATCGTGGCTTGCTCACCGACGTCCGGGTCATCGAGGATTCCGGGATACTTCCCCTTGATCTCCCACGCCTGGAAAAATGGAGTCCAGTCGATGTAATCCACGAGTTCCGCGAGCGGGTACTCGTCGAAGACATGAATCCCGGGTTTGCAGGGAGTCGTGGGCGCAAAGCTGCCCCAGTCCAACGCCGTGTGGTTCTGCCGAGCGGCTTCGATGGAAATGATCTTGGATTTGGCCGCGCGGGCTGTGTGGGCCTCTCGCTCTCGGGCGTAATCCTCGTTTAGCTGTGCGGTGAACGCCTCGCGCTTGGTGTCATCGAGCACGGACCGTAGAACCGGCACACACCGCGAAGCATCCACTACGTGCACGATCGGCCCTTCGTATTTCCCGTCGATTCGTACGGCCGTGTGTCTGCGGGATGTCGTCGCTCCCCCTATGAGCAGGGGCAGGTCGAAATCGAGGCGCTGCATTTCGGCGGCGACGTGGACCATCTGGTCGAGGGAGGGTGTGATGAGTCCGCTCAATCCGATGACATCAGCTTGCTGCTCACGGGCCTCCTGCAGGATCGTTTCGGCAGGAACCATCACACCGAGGTCAACGACCTCGTAGCCGTTACACTGGAGGACCACGGAGACGATATTCTTGCCGATGTCGTGCACGTCGCCTTTTACGGTCGCCATCAGGACACGCCCAGCTGACGTCGAGCCTCCCCCGTCTTTGGCTTTTTCAGCGTCGAGAAAGGGTTCCAAGTAGGCCACCGCCTTCTTCATGACCCGTGCGCTCTTGACGACCTGCGGCAAGAACATTTTCCCAGCTCCGAACAGATCCCCGACGACGTTCATGCCGTCCATCAGAGGGCCCTCGATCACATCGAGTGCGCGAGCCAGTTGGCTCCTCGCCTCCTCCGTATCATCCTCGATATGATCGGTGATTCCGTGCACGAGCGCGTGGCGGAGACGTTCCTTCACCGAGTCGGATCGCCATTCCTGGTTGATCACGACCTGTTCCCGGCTCGCCCCGGCGTACTGCTCGGCGAGCGTGGTCAGGCGCTCTGTCGCGTCGGGAGTGCGGTTGAAGAGCACGTCTTCGACCGCCTCGAGGAGCTCGCCCGGCACGTCGTCGTAAACGGGGAGTGCCCCGGCGTTCACGATGGCCATGTCGAGGCCCGCCTGGATGGCGTGGTAAAGGAAGGCCGAGTGCATCGCCTCACGCACCCGAGGACTCCCGCGAAAGGCGAACGAGACGTTGCTCAGCCCACCGCTCACTTTGGCGTGTGGGATATTTTCCTTGATCTGGCGCGTCGCTTCGATGAAGGCGATGGCGTACTCATTGTGCTCTTCGATGCCGGTTCCCACCGCGAAGATGTTGGGGTCGAAAATCACGTCTTCGATCGGAAATCCGACACTCTCGCGGAGCACCCGGGCTGCCCGCTCAGAGATGGCCACTTTGCGCTCGACGGTGTCGGCTTGGCCCTTTTCGTCGAACGCCATGACGATCACCGCCGCTCCGTAGCGTCTAGCAAGACGGGCCTTCTCGATGAACTCCGCCTCTCCGTCTTTGAGGCTGATGGAGTTCACGACACTCTTGCCCTGGACACACTTGAGCCCGGCTTCGATGACGTCCCAGCGAGACGAATCGATCACAAAAGGGATGCGGCTCACCGATGGCTCTGAAGAGAGCAGATTGAGAAACCTGGTCATCGCGGCGACTGAATCGAGCAGCCCTTCATCCATGTTGACGTCGAGCATCTGGGCGCCGCTCGTCACTTGCTGACGGGCGACCTCGACCGCTGCTTCGTAGTCGTCCTCGGCGATCAAATCCCGAAAACGTTTGGAACCGGTGACGTTCGTTCGTTCTCCGATGTCGGCGAAAAGTGAGTCTGACCCCAGCGTGAGTGGCTCGAGGCCGCTGAGGCGGCACCACGGCTCCCGCGTCGGAATGGCGCGAGGTGGGAGGCCTGCGACGACATCGACGATCGCGGCGATGTGTGTTGGTACGGTGCCGCAACACCCCCCCACAATATTGACGAACCCGGCCTCGGCGAACTCCCGGATGATTTTCGAAGTCACTTCCGGCGTCTCATCGTACTCGCCAAAGGCGTTGGGGAGTCCGGCGTTCGGATGGCAACTGACCGGCACGTCGGCGATCTCGGACAGCTCCTCCAGATAGGGGCGAAGCTGTTCGGCCCCGAGCGCACAATTCAATCC
>JAPYQK010000153.1:0-2592 GCA_029941275.1 Longimicrobiales bacterium
CCGCGTCCGGGCTCTCCCGGGCCGAAGTGAGGGCGCAGCTGACTTCCATGGGCATCGATCCGTCTATCGCCGATGCGTACTTCGATCGACTGGACGGTTCCGCCGTCGGTCCCCTCGATCAGAGCGCGGACTTCCTCCAAGCGCTTGCCCAGATGGGTGTCCTCAACCAAGTCGGCGGCTTTGAGCTCGGTGACACCACCGACTTGGCAAGGGACAGCCTGGCCCGTGCGCTAGGGGCCATACCGGATTCCGTCCTTACGGTTTTTGGACGAAGTGTCTTCGGTGGTACCAGGACCGAATTCGACCCTGTGGTGACCGGACCAGTGGATCCGGATTATGCGCTGGGCGCGGGAGACCAGCTTCAGCTCATCCTGACGGGCGACGTCGAACTGGCGGTACCGCTAGTTGTCACGCGAGAGGGCTTTATAGTGATTCCCCAGGTCGGGCAGATTTTCGTGAACGGTCTGACCCTCGGGGACTTGACCGATGCGCTCTACGCAAGACTCGGCGCTGCGTATTCAGGCGTCCGTAGGGGTGCTGATGCGACGACAACTTTCCACGTTGCCCTCGGCCGCCTCAGAAGCAACCTGGTGTACATCGTCGGCGATGTCTCGCTGCCCGGGGGTTATCAGATCAGCTCCGTGGCGACGGTATTCAACGCGCTCTATCAAGCGGGCGGTCCGGGGGAGCAAGGATCGATGCGGTCCATTGAGGTCCGGCGTGGCAGTCAGCTCGTGGCCGACGTGGATCTCTACGACTACCTCATTCGGAGCGACGCCTCGGACGACATCCGGCTCCAGCAAGGCGACCGGATTCTTGTGCCCATTGTCGGACCCCAAGTCTCGATCGAGGGGATGGTGCGTAGACCCGCCATCTATGAGCTGAGGCCCGGTGAGCAACTGCGGGATTTAATCGCCTTCGCCGCAGGACCGCGGCCGGAAGCTTATATGCGGCGTATCCAGATCGATCGTATTCTGCCGCCCGCGGAACGGACACCGGGCCTTGAGCGGGTGATCGTCGATGTCGATCTGGAGACGTTGGCGGACAACGAGGACTTTGCGCTTCTGGATGGGGACCGAGTCACGGTCTTGGGCATCGGAGAGCGGCGAAGCAACCAAGTGGTCGTGGAAGGGCATGTCGAGAGGCCTGGGCTATTCGAGTTGGTTCCGAACATGACACTCAGCGACGTCATCACTCGGGCAGGGGGGCTCCGACTCGACGCTTTTGATGTCGTGGCGCACCTGATTCGGGTTGTACCGTCCGACAGCACTACCGTGCTCGAGAGGGTCTCGTTGGACGTGGGTGGGCAGCCGGTGCCTGATGTGTTGCTCCGCGAACTGGACCGTGTGGTCATCTACGGGCGGTCCGCTTTGAGGACCGCCGCGTTCGTTTCTATCAGCGGTGAGGTCAAGGATCCCGGTCCGTTTCCACTTGATGTCGGGATGACTGCCGAGGATCTCGTGCTCGCAGCTGGTGGGTTCACGGATGCGGCGGATCCGCTCACGGCCCAACTCGTCCGCCGAGAAGGTCTTATCACGCTCGGGGACACGGTGGCGATCAGCCGCGACATCGCTTTCGATCTCTCTCTTCCGTCGGTTTTCGACCGGTTCGACGAGGTGGTCCCGGAGCCGAGGTCCGGATTGGACCTGGCGAGGGACATCGAGCTCCGGGAGGGCGATCGTATCTTCGTGCGACGGTTGCAGGGGTTTCGGGACGAAGGCGACGTGGTCATTTCGGGCGAAGTGTTGTATCCCGGACCCTATGCTCTCGAGCGACGTGGTGAGACCGTATCGAGCCTCCTCTCCCGGTCAGGAGGCCTGACCGCTGAGGCCTACGTAGAGGGCGCGCGCATGACCCGTGGCGGACTGCCTTTGGGTTTGGACCTCGTACGGGTTTTGGAAGAATCACAGGGGGGTACAGACCTCATTTTGCATCCCGGGGACTCACTCGAGATTCCACCGTACGATGGAACGGTGCAAATCGTTGGGGCGGTGGGGTTCCAGTCTCGGACGCGGTGGCGGCCGAATTGGAACCTGGGCAACTACCTTGAGCAGGCAGGCGGGACCGTCGAGAATGCGGATCGGAACGCAACGGTGGTGACCTACGCCAACCAGGAGCGGCAGCACACGAGCAGTTTCCTCTGGCTCTTCAGGAGCGACCCTGGGATCGGGCCTGGCAGCACGATTTCGGTGCCATTCAAGCAACCGCAGGAGGGGGGTGGGTTCGACTCCAATCAACTCCTCGCTTACGTCACTTCGATCGTGACGCTTGTGGTGTTGTTCGACCAGCTCAAGACTCCTTGAATTGGTCCCGATCTTGGTACCGCTGTTCGGTCTAGTGTCACATTCGGGCCCGCTCCGGATCTTGTTCGATCAGTGGGCGAGCTTGCTCGGGTGTCGGGAGCGTCGTCGGGATTTGAGCTGACACGCCTATCGCGCTCGCAAGTCCCGCTGCAACACACAACACGATCGCCCTCACGACCGTTGCCCTCACGTGTCGCCGCCCCACCCGGGGGTCAGGACGAAAGCTAGGGCGGCTCGACTTTCTGAGGCTGTCCCGGAGAAATCGCACGCAGGATTACACATGGGGTCA
>JAPYQK010000153.1:2692-6917 GCA_029941275.1 Longimicrobiales bacterium
GGGGATCGACCCGCACGAAGTAACTCTGCGGCCTTGACGCGGCTGAGGGGGCATAAGATGCTTTGATCAGGTCAGTTACCCCCGACAACCTCGACGGCCCCGACAACCCCGATCTCCCATGTACATAGCAGTGATAGGAACCGGATACGTCGGTCTCGTGGTCGGCGCTTGCCTTGCCGAGACTGGTAATGAAGTGGTCTGTGCCGATATCGATTCGGATAAGATCGCGCTCCTCGAGGGGGGTGGTATTCCCATCTACGAGCCAGGTCTCGACGTGCTGATCGCACGTAACCTCAGTTCCGGTCGCCTGCGTTTCACGACCGATATTCCAGAGGCCGTGCGGGCCTCCAGAGTGATCTTCATCGCGGTCGGGACCCCGCCGGACGAAGACGGCTCAGCCGACCTCCAGCACGTGATCGAGGCCGCGAGGACGATCGGCGCTTCGATGGACGGCGAGAGGATTGTGATCACCAAGAGCACGGTTCCGGTGGGGACGGCGGCGAAGGTTCGGGATGCCGTCGAGTCCGAGACCGATCATCCGGTGCACGTGTGCTCGAATCCAGAGTTCCTGAAGGAGGGAGCCGCGGTCGACGACTTCATGAAACCCGATCGGGTGGTGCTGGGTGTGGACAGCGAGTACGCGGCGGATGTGATGCGTGATCTCTACGCGTCCTTCGTTGTGAGCGGGAACCAGATCCTGATCATGGACATCGCCTCCGCCGAAATCACCAAGTACGCCGCCAACGCGATGCTCGCCACACGGATCAGCTTCATGAACAGTGTCGCGGGACTCTGCGAGAAGACCGGCGCCGACGTGAACATGGTGCGCCGTGGCATCGGTAGCGATGAGCGTATCGGAAGATCCTTTCTCTACCCGGGGATCGGGTACGGCGGGTCGTGTTTCCCGAAGGACGTGAGGGCGCTCATTCAGACCATGAACGAGCTCGGTGCAGACCCGTCGATCCTGCGGGCGGTCGATGAACTGAACGACCGCCAGAAACAGTCCCTGCTCCGCGCCCTGGTGGCGAGGCTGGGAGAGGATCTGAGCGGCAAGACCATCGCGGTCTGGGGACTCGCGTTCAAGCCGAACACGGACGACATGCGCGAGGCGCCGAGTTTGGTCACGATCGAGGGTTTGCTGGAGCGGGGCGCTCGGGTGATGGCGCACGATCCGGAGGCCGCGAGCGAAGCAAAGCGCCGGTTCGGTGATCGCATCGAGCTGCGCGATGACGACTATGCTGCTCTAGGTGGGGCAGACGCTCTGGTCATCCACACGGAGTGGAATCCGTATCGGCGCCCCGACTTCGATCGTATGAAAGCGGAGATGGCACAGCCGCTCGTGTTCGACGGACGCAACCTCTACGATCCGCAGCGCATGGGCGAACGCGGCTTCGAGTATCATTCGGTTGGACGGGCGGTGGTGGGCTCAGAAGGGAGATGAAACTCTCCTGGGGGCTGCGGGCGAATTTGTCCCATCCGGACATCGTCTTGCCACGAAGATTAGCTTACTTTGGCTCCGGCGGGAGCGAATGATGAGCAAGCAGTCGGGGGCCAAATGACCAAAAGCGAGGACCAGGAGTTGGTGGAGTACATCGCGCTGCAGTTCGATCGAATAGGCAAGCGTTTCGACTCGATGGACGAGCGTTTCGATGCCGTGGACGAACGTCTCGACGCTGTGGACGTTCGTCTCACCCGTGTAGAGATCCTCGGGGACGAGAGCCGACACCAGATGCAGATTGTAGCCGAAGCGGTGTCCGACACCGTGTCTAACGCCAAGTTCGACGCGTTCCGTTCCGAAGTGGCAGCAGGCTTCGAGGACCTTAGAGGACTGCTTGGGGCTTCCCCTATGGAGTTGGACCAGCGGGTGCGGCGACTGGAGGAAGGCGCCAACTAACATGGAGCGAGTCCTGATCACCGGCGCCGCCGGCTTCCTCGGCTCCCACCTTGCCGGTCGTTTTCTAACAGAGGGCTACGAGGTCGTCGGCGTAGACAACTTCATTACCGGCTCCGAGCAGAATATCGCCACGCTCCAGGAGCGCGAGGGTTTCACCTTCCTGCGCCACGACATCTCGCTACCACTCTACGTCCGGGACGAGCTAGACGGGGTCCTCCACTTCGCCTCTCCGGCCAGCCCGGTGGACTACCTCGAACTCCCCATCCAAACGCTGAAGGTCGGCAGCCTGGGTACGCACAACATGCTCGGCCTTGCTCTCGCGAAGTCGGCGCGCTTCCTGCTCGCCTCGACGTCGGAAGTGTACGGCGATCCTGAAGTTCATCCGCAGACCGAGGACTACTGGGGGAACGTCAATCCAGTCGGGATTCGGGGTGTCTACGACGAGGCCAAACGATTTTCTGAAGCCATGACGATGGCGTATCACCGGTATCATGGTGTGGATACGAGGATCATTCGGATCTTCAACACGTATGGGCCGTCCATGCGACCGGCCGACGGCCGGGTGGTCTCGAACTTCATCGTGCAAGCGCTCCGCAACGAGCCGCTCACGATCTATGGAGACGGTTCCCAGACGCGGTCGTTCTGTTACGTGGAGGACGAGGCGGACGGGATCTTCCGGCTGTTCCATTCCGACCGTGTGGATCCAACGAACATCGGAAATCCGATCGAATTCACGATCGCCGAATTGGCCGAGATGGTCATCGAAGAGACCGGGTCGTCGTCCGGCATCGAGTCCCTGCCGCTGCCTTCTGATGACCCCAAGGTCAGGCGCCCCGATATCTCCGTTGCGCGAGACATCCTGGGGTGGGAGCCGATCACGCCGCTCAGGGAGGGTCTGAAGAAGACGATTCCTTACTTCCGCGAACTGGTGGAGTCGCAGGATGCCCGAGCGCGGCCGCTGACCACGGACGCCAGTTGAACGCTACTTTTGAAGGGTCCCTTGTACCCTTCGGAACCTCCCTTGGACACCCATTCTGGACACTTCCTTGGTCGTCCCTTCAGCTAAGTACCTCGTCACCGGCGGCGCCGGCTTCATCGGATCGAACCTGGTGGAGACCCTGCTCGATGCCGGGGCGGGTGTCCGTGTTCTCGATGATTTTTCGACCGGCCGGCGTGAAAACCTGGATGTTTTCCTCGAGCAGATTGAGGTCGTGGAAGGGTCCATCACGGAGCCCGCGACGTGCGCCGCCGCCTGCGAGGGCATCGACTTCGTGCTGCACCAGGCAGCGCTCGCGTCGGTGCCACGAAGTGTGGCGAACCCTGCCGCCACCCACGACGCGTGTGCGACGGGAACGCTCAACATGCTGGTCGCCGCCCGTGATGCTGATGTGAGCCGGTTCGTGTACGCAGCTTCGAGTTCCGCCTATGGAGACACGCCGACTCTGCCCAAAGTCGAGAGCATGCCCTCGCTTCCGCGCTCGCCGTATGCCGTCGCAAAGCTTGCGGGCGAACAATACTGCCAGGCGTTCAGCCTGGTCTACGGCTTCGAGACGGTGGCACTGCGGTACTTCAACATCTTTGGCCCGCGGCAGGATCCGTCGTCCCAGTATTCAGCGGTGATTCCGCTCTTCATCACGAAGGCGCTTGCCGAGGAGGCCCCGACCATTGACGGGGACGGCGAACAAACTCGGGACTTCACCTACGTGGAGAACGCCGTTCAAGCCAACCTGATGGCGTGCACTGCGGATGCGGAGGCCGTCTCCGGTGAGGTTTTCAACGTGGGATGCGGCGAGCGGATCTCGGTCAATCAGCTGTGGGAAGCGATCCGGGAGGCCACGGGGGCGGAAGTGGAGTCGGTGATGGGGCCGGCGCGAGGCGGCGACGTGCGCGATTCGCTCGCTTCCCTCGACAAGATCCGTGATCGAATGGGGTACTTGGTGACTGTGTCACTGGCCGATGGCCTCCGCAGGACCGTTGAGTCGTTGGGTGGCCCTTAGGCCGCTCAGCGGCCCATTAAATCGGTCCGGTGTCTTTCCTAAGCCAGGGAAGCGAGGCTTCGACCGCCGTTAGAACGCGAAGAGCAGCCCGGCCCTGAGGATAAACGGGTCCGCCCCGCCGTCGAGGTTCAGAGCCGCCTCCACGTACGGCTGCGCGCTACCTCTCGGGTGGAACAGCAGTCCGCCTTTGATGTTGATGCCAAGGTCCGTCACGGCATCTTGTGTGTCCGTGGACGACCTCGACCACGAGATGCCAGCCCCGACGTAGGGGTCCAAGGATTCGGCCTCGAGCTGGTACTGTCCGTCGAAGTGGAGTACGAACAAGGATCTACTC
>JAPYQK010000154.1 GCA_029941275.1 Longimicrobiales bacterium
GTGGAAGGATCCCGCTGCGGACCCAGAAGACTTCATGACTCGAATGCGGAACGAGATGGTAGACGAGTTGGCGCGTGTGCGGGCGGCCCGGGCGGAACTTGTGCCAGGGCAAGCCGCGGAGCCAACCCAGTCGCCCGCTCCGGCCTAAAGAGGCACGCGAGCCGAGACGATCTGCTCATGACGCCCGGCACGTCGTCCCTTACTCGAGGAACAGCACAGGCACGACCACCATGTTGAGTGCGAGCGACGCCACAATTCGGGCCTCTCTCAAGCCGGCTCGAGCCGGAGCAGCACCGCGTCCTCCTCTTCGGTCAGCACATAGAGATACCCATCGGGCCCCTGTCGAACGTCCCGGACCCGCTGCTTGAGGTCGGCGAGCAACCACTCCCGTCGAACCTCCTCCCCGTCTGCGTTGAACACGATCCGTTCCAAGTGCCCGGTGCGGAACATCCTCCCAACCATCATCGAGCCGACGAACAAGTTGCCCTGCCAAGCTGGGAAGTGCTCGCCAGTGTAGAAGACCTGTCCGGACGGTGCGATCGACGGCCACCACAGAACTTCGGCTGATTCCAGCTCCTCGACCCAGGGTGTGGCCGATACCCAGTCACCCCTGTACTCGCGGCTGTACGAGGCGATCGGCCAACCGTAGTTGCCTCCCGCACGGATGACGTTGACCTCGTCGCCCCCTTGCGGTCCGTTTTCGCTCGCCCACAACGCGCCGGTCTCAGGGTGAAAAGCGAGGCCCAGCTGGTTGCGGTGGCCCATCGAGTAGATTTCGGGAAGAAACGCGGCGTTACCCACGAACGGGTTGTCCCGGGGAGCCGTGCCATCGTCGTTCAGCCGCAGAAGTTTACCGAAGTGCGTGCCCGGGTCCTGCGCATAGTCGCCCGTGTTCGCGAACACGTACGCGCCGCCGAGGCTCATGAACAGCGTGCCGTCCGGCCGGAACAGGAGCCTGGACGCCGCGATGCCGTCATCCAGGCCCTCCGCGACGAAGATGTCCCGAACGTCGGTCAGTTCCCCGCCCTCGAGGCGACCCCGAGCCAGCGCAACCGTCCGTGCGGGTTCTCCCTCAAACTCGATCGCTTTGGTGTACGTCAGGTAAACGATACGGTCATCGTCCGGATGGAGTGCGATGTCCATGAGACCGGCACGGTCTCCGTCGGTGAATATCTCCGGCACACCTGGGATTTCGCGTTCGAGGAGCAGGCCGTTGCGGACCACCCGCAACGTGCCCTTGTTCCGTTCCGTCACCAGGATGTCGCCGTTGTCTCGGAACGCCATGCCCCACGGATGGGTCAGTCCTCTGGCCAACGGTACCACCCGGACTTCAGGGACAACATCTGTGTTGATGATGAATGGCTGGTCGGGCGGGGGCTCCGCCGGCACACCTCCACGGGTCGTCTGGGCGAACGCGGATCCGCCGGAGAGGGCGAACGCGAGGGTGATGACGAGTGCGTAGCAGAGGTTTCGACCTCGGATCATGTGGCCCATACAATTCTCCCGGTTGTAACCCACCATTGGTTTCACACCCGAGAATGCGCGCCCGGCGGGCATCCGACAAGTCTCAGTAATGCGCCCCGGCTTTTACAGCTCCGGTGTCCAATCCGTATCCAGCCCGCCGGCCGTGAATGTGTGGAACCGCCGAGGCCAAATGCCGGGGGCGGGAATCGAACCCGCATGGGATTTCTCCCGGGGGATTTTAAGTCCCCTGCGTCTACCATTTCGCCACCCCGGCCAGGTACTGCCCCGCGCGCTTCGCGCACCCGCGTCCCAGATACTCTATCACGGAGCCGCCATATCGTACATCCGGCGGCTACCCAAAAGGAGGGGAACTCCTCTTGGTCGATTGCCTGGGATTGGAACTGGACTCAGAACTCGGCTGCGCCGTGGGAGGCGGACGGCTGGGGTGCAGTGGAGCCGGTCTAAAAACCCCAGCGGTTGGACGAGCCGATTACCCCGCCGACTCAACTGGAACGGCCTCGTCAGGGACGGCCACGGGTTCTTCGAGGGCCGCATCCTTGGAAATCGGCCCATCGAGGCCGTAGTCTGCCGGATCAGGCTCCTCGGAAGCCGGCTCATCGGCAATAGCGTCTTCTGCTGCCGGCTCATCGACACCCGCATCCTCGGCGACCAGCTCATCAAGGCCGTAATCCGCCGGATTGGGTTCATCCGTAGCCGCTTCCTCCGACGCCACCTCATCGAGGCCGGAATCTGAGGCATTTAGCTCCTCGGCCGGCTCATCGACGACCCCATCTCCCTCGACGGGCTCATCAAGGTCGTCGTCCGCCGAATCGGGCTCCCCCGAAACAGGCTCGCCGTTGGCCACATCTTCCGAAGCGGGCTGAACGTCCTCGGCCACTTCAACGAGGTGGTTCGTCGCGGTAGCCTCATCTAGTGATGAGAAGTCACTCCGTGCTGCGATGAATTCCTTAATCTTCTCCAGTGGACCGCTGAGTGCCGCGGCCTTCCAGAGAGGCTCGACATCCAAGGTCTGCCCTTTCTGTTCAGCGACATCGATGCGTTCGGACAGAAAGATGACTTCTGTGAGGATGTCCTCCGGTTCCGGTTTGTGTTGCCGGTGATGGTTCGCGATAACGTGCGCAGCTTTCTCATCCAAGCCCTACTCAAGGATGGCAAGTCCGCCAAACGATTCGTGAAGGGACATCAAAGCCAGCCAAAGAACCTCTTCGGAAAGTATAATCTCCCGCCGTCTGATCCTGCGAAGATCCGAGATGTGGTGGAGCAGGACCAGCTTGCCCACGTCGTGCATGAGTCCGAGCGTGAACGCGGCGTTGGGGTCACCCCCGAGGAGCACCGCTACCTCGCGCGCGATTGGGAGCCACACGAACCATATGGCGCCATACCATCCGTGCGGGTGTGGCGAACTTGGGGCCCGGACAAGACATGGCACCTTCGACGATACTCGACATCACGGAGGCGTGGACACCCTTGGTCCCTACACGGTGGACGGCTGCCCGTAGTCCAACCACCCGCCCGGCATCGGCAGTTCCATACCACGCCGAGTTGGCGTGCCGAAGAAGCGCCGCAGAGAGGGAGGGATCCCGTTCAATCAGTTCGGTGAGTTCCTGAAAACTGTAATTGGGCCGCTGACAAAGGGACAAGACGGCCTGAGCCGCCGTGGGTGGCTGAGGGATGTTGCTCAAAGCCGACTTCCGAACCGAATCGAGAACGTCCATAGCATCGGAGTCCACACCGGTAGCCGGGAAGAGGGCGAGGACGTTCTCAATACCCCCCTCCAGGCTGCGGTACAAAGCGACTCTGACGTGCTCTAGGGAACTCTCTTCAGCATCCTCCGGGTCGGCGGAATCCGTCGTGCTTGTCGGACCCGTTGGGCCCTCCTCGGAAGGTTCTTCACCCCTGGCGCCGGGGGGCTCTTCCAGAGACGCAGCGACTGTGGGATCTCCCGCATCGTCGCCCGCTTCATCCGGAGTCGGATCACTATCCTCGGCTACCGGACGCGAACCCAACAGCGTAACATCTCTGAGGAGCCAAGCGTACCCGGCTTTGGCATGGGGCCCAAGCGGGGTCTCGGCAAAGCGCCGGAGCCGCTTCTTCCCCGGAAATTCCCGGCTCGTTACTACTTTGGTGAACTTAGCCCACACGTCTGCACTTCCTTGTGGTGTCCGTAAGATGTTCTCTTATCGTGAAGTTTCGACACGGAGTCCCTGAATGTTGAAGGTCATGGTCGGCGTCATTGGTGAGACGAGCGGGATCGCTCACGCATGGAGACGTCAACCACTGGACGACGGGACAGCCACATGACGGTCCTGCCATCCGAGGGCGGCCACATCTTGATCGTGGACGACATGCCCGAGAATCTTCGGATCCTGGCCCTGCTTCTCGAGAGAAACGGCTATACGGCGCATCCGGTGTCGACCGGCGAGCGGGCTCTGGAAGCAGTACGGAGCCGGCCGCCCGACCTGATCTTGCTCGACATCAACATGTCGGATATGAGCGGCTATGAGGTATGTGAACGACTCAAGGCGGAGGACCACAGCAAGGATATTCCCGTCACCTTCGTCAGCGCCCGAACCCAAACCATCGACAAAGTACAAGCGTTCGGCCTCGGTGGAGTCGATTATGTGACACGACCATTCGAGCATGAAGAAGTCCTGGCCCGCGTGGAGACACACCTCCAGCTGAGAAGAGCGCGACTCGACCTCGAACGTGCTCTAGCGGAGGTCAAGACTCTGAGGGGGATCGTGCCCATCTGCTCACGGTGCGAGAAAATCCGGGATGACGACGGCTTCTGGCAGCGTGTCGACATATACGTTCAAACCCACACGGAAGCCACGTTCTCGCACGGCCTGCGCCAACCCTGTATCGAACGGCTGTATCCGGAGTTGATGGACGAACCGGCGACCTAACGCCACGGCGAGCCAACTCTCGGGGGCACCCCACAACAATGAATCCTGAGCGATTCCAGAAGTTGGTTCGAGCACTTCGTAGACGACAGCCCGACCTCACGGTTCTCATGGAGCGCGTTCACAAGACCCACAACCTCTCGGCAATTCTGCGGAATTGTGACGCGGTGGGTGTGCTGGAGGCTCACGCGATTCCGCCGGAGGGCGGTCTTCAGGTCCATTCACACACCTCGGCGGGCACGGATAAGTGGGTTCGTCTGGTCAGGCACCAGACTATCCAGGCGGCCGTGGCTGAACTCAGGGGCCGTGGCTTTCGAGTGATCGCCGCGCACCCCGGTCCCGACGCGGTCGACTTTCGGGAGATCGATTACACGGTCCCGACGGCACTGATGATGGGTGCTGAGCTCCTGGGTCTGAGCGACGAAGCGCTCGCCCTGGCAGATCAGCGGATTTCCATCCCGATGGTGGGGATGGCACAGTCCTTCAACGTTTCGGTGGCGACGGCCCTACTCTTGTTTGAGGCGTATCGCCAACGTGAGGCGGCCCATATGTACGACGAGTCCCGCATAGCCCCGGACGAATCGAGTCGAATCTTGTTCGAGTGGGCATACCCACGGATCGCCCGCTACTGTCGCGACCGGGAGACCCCCTACCCGTCGCTCGGTGAGGACGGAGGTATACCGAAGGGGGCTTTCTAGTCGTCTGTCGGACAAGGAACTAGCCCGTCGTCCGCCCCAGCTGGTGCCTCAGGGCTTCCTCGATTCCCGGATACATGAACTCGAAGCCCGTTCCTTCCGCGACCTCGGGCTGTACTCGCTGGCTTTTGAGCAACATCTCTTTGCCCATTTCACCGAACAGGGCTTGGACCGCCAGACTCGGCACGGGCATGAGGGTGGGCCGCTCCAGTACACGCCCGAGCGTACCGGTGAAGGTGGCGTTAGGGACGGGAAAAGGAGCCGTGGCATTCACGGCACCACGGATCGACGTCTCATGGATGACATGAAAGACCAGGCTCATCAAGTCGTCGAGGTCGATCCAACTCACGTACTGTCGTCCACTCCCGATCCGTCCCCCTACACCGACTTTGAACGGGAGCAGCATCGTGCCGAGCGCGCCACCGGACGGGCTCAGAACGAGGCCGATCCGCAAGTGAACCACCCGAATGGCCATGCGCGCGGCGGAGCGGGTGGCGGACTCCCACTCCTTGCACAGTTCGGCTAGAAAGCCCTTTCCGGGCTTGGACTTTTCATCCAACCGTTGGTTGCCCCGATCTCCGTAGAAACCGACTGCTGACGCCGAGACCAATACTCTGGGGGGCTTCCTGAGACGGGCCAACGCGCGCGCGAGTTTTTCCGTGCCGTCGACACGACTCTTCCAGATACGCTTCCTCTTCTCCTCGGTCCATCGCAAGCCGAGGAGGGGCTCTCCAGCCAGGTGCACCACCGCATCGAGTCCCTCGAGCTTCTTCTCTTCGAGGGTACCCTCGATCGGGTCCCACAGCGCTTCTTCAGGGGTCCGCGTCTTCGGATCCCGGACCATTCGAACCACCCGATGTCCGCCGGTCGTTAGCACGTCGCAAAGTGACCGGCCGATCATACCGTTCGATCCGGTGACGCCCACCTTAAGCAGCCCCCCCTGTTTGTAACGGGCTATGCGATCGAGGTCTTTCTGAATTCGATGGTGCCGAAACGCGAAGACCCGTTCGAGCTCGGATTCGACCGTTGACCCACCCAGAAGCTGGCCGGCAGCTCCCATCGGCAGCTCCCAATCTACGTGGTCCTCCACCGTACATGCGGCCCCGTTTCCGTCCGCCGGTGCCGGCTCGAACCGATGCGTGTGGACCCATCGGGTGAAGGGGCCTTTGGTCTGCTCATCGCGAAAAAGATGGTCCTGCTCGAAGTCCGTGTGGACGGCCTCGATTCGGACCTCGGTCGGGCCACGTTTTACTCTAAAGGTCACCCGCCCGCCCGTCGCGGGAGTGCCGTCTCGACTCTCGATCTTGACGTTCTCCCAGGGGGGGATGAGTCGCTCGAGAGCTCCGGGGCGCATATGCCACGCGAATACGTCCGCAACGGCATGGTTCACGCGAGTCCTGAGGACGAATTCAGGCATGTCCCGCGTCAATCGACAGGGGTTTCTACCTGTCCAGTACTGGCGAGCTCTGGGAAGATCGTGGAGAGTACGGTCCGAATTCTCGGAACGAAGTTCTGATCTTTGATCACCACGGCGGACGCTTTGTCAGCCAGTTGGGCTTCCTCTTGGGGGGTAAGCCGTTTGACCGTGATGACCACCACAGGCAGTCCTTTGAGATAGCGGTTCTCCCGCATTCGGTCGAGGAACTCGAACCCGTCCATCACCGGCATCTTCAAGTCCCGGAGGACCGCCGCCGGCGTTTCTCTTTCGAGGAACTGGAGGCCCTCTTGTCCGTTCTCCACGCAATGGAACTCCAGATCCTGTCCCTCGAACGCGTTCCTGATGATCGCCTGGATTTCTGGATCGTCCTCGAGCACCAATACCC
>JAPYQK010000155.1 GCA_029941275.1 Longimicrobiales bacterium
AGTGGAGCCAGCCGGGATCGAACCGGCGACCTCTGGCTTGCAAAGCCAGCGCTCTCCCAACTGAGCTATGGCCCCTCTGTGCTGCGGTTGACGCATCCGCGACACATCCGAACGACAAGTAAGGTAGTCTCGCTGTCGGCCCGTTGGTAGGACGTTTTTTCCAGATATAGATACTGGTTTTGCATGCGAGACAAGTGGCTGCAAGCGACTAGATGCCCTCCGCCAATTGGGCTTGTCCGGGGCCGCGCCGACTTTCATCTTGCCAGACTCATTGATTCACCGATCGGAGACGACCCATGTATCGACCCGTCCGTTTCATCTTGGCCGCCGCCCTCCTTTCTATCCCGGTCCAGATCGCGACTCCGGTCCAGATCGAAGCTCAGACCACGGGCCCCTCGAACGGGTCGCTCGTGATCGTCGGTGGTGCGATGCAAGATCCGGCGATCCTGCGCCGTTTCCTGGATCTGGCGGGAGGCCCGGACGCGCCGATCGTGGTGATTCCCACCGCGGGGGGCGCTGACGAATACGACCAGTTCTACCAGGGTCTCAGAGCGTGGCGGGCCGTAGGGGCGACCAACTTGACCGTGCTGCACACGAACGACCGTTCCGAAGCGAACTCGGAGGCGTTCGTCCAAGCGATCCGCGAAGCCAGTGGCGTTTGGCTCCCCGGCGGACGTCAATGGCGGCTCATGGACTCCTACCTCGACACCAGGACCGAAGAGGAGTTATGGAATCTTCTGGAGCGCGGCGGTGTTGTTGGTGGCTCCTCCGCCGGTGCCACCCCGCTCGGGTCTTATCTGGTTCGGGGTGACACACGCACCAACACGATCATGATGGGGGACCACGTCGAGGGTTGGGGCTTCCTCACAAATTCTGCGATCGACCAGCACCTCCTCAAGAGGAACCGACAGTTCGACTTGATCGAGGTGATCCAAGCCCACCCGGAGTTGCTGGGGATCGGGCTAGACGAAAACACGGCGATCGTCGTGACGGGGAACCAGTTCGAGGTGATCGGTCAGAGCTACGTCGCCATTTACGACAACGACCGCATGATCGGCGATCACGGGTTCTTCTACCTCCTCGCACCGGGCGACCGCTTCGATCTCGTGACCCGGGAGGCGGTGAGACCGTCGAGAGCCGTTCGGCCCGTGCAACCCGCCGATCCCGAGCGCTGGCCGGGTCGCTGAGGCCCCCACTCGACTAACGGACTGTCGTTCCCCACGGAGATCATGCGGGGACTGGCCATCCCCAGTGCACTCGCCGGCGACGGCCTCTGTGCGACTGGATCGGCAAGGGAATGGTAGTCGGTCCCTAGCGTTTTGTGGGCCGGCCCCGTTTGGTAGATCATCGCCTGGCCTCCGCCGGAGCTAGCGCCTCGTGTCGACATCAGCCGTCGGGTCCCCATCGCCCCAAAGTCCCCCATCGCTTCACGGGCAATCGCCGCGCAACCACTAGAAAGAATCGCCCCGGCCATGACTATGCCCATCAAAGTCCGCTTCATGAGTTCTCCTGTTTGTCGAATCGTTTTCTTCATGTGGAAAGATGCGACCGGCCGGCTCCGGAGCGGATACGTACATTTACGTGTCAAGGGACTGTCGAATACGTAGTGGCCGAGCCCGCCGCGCACGTAGTATTGTCAGCCCGAACGAGCCTCAGGGAGAAACGATGAGTACTCAGAAAACGGCCGGAACTTCCCAGCACCGCGAGTCACGTCGGTCCTTCATCAAACAGGCGCTGGCCACCGGCGCGGTGGTCTCCACCTCGGGCGCCTTTGCCGCCCAAGCTTCGGCCTCCACTATGCAAGCCCCGGGAATCGGGGCTCTAGACCACGTGGCGATCCCCATCCGGAACGTCGACGAGATGGTGTCGTTCTACCGCGAACTCGGGTTCGTGGTCAGGGACGGGGCGCGAATCATCTCCATCCACTTCGCCGACCAGAAGATCAACTTCCACCGCCCGTCCCTGTGGGAAAGCGGGACGTTTACGCTGCGAGCGGCGGAAGCACAGCCGCCGTGCGGTGATTTTTGCTGGGTGTGGGAGAGCTCGGCGGAGGCCCTCACGGAGATGCTGGAACGGTCCGACGCCGAGATCGTCGCGGAAGGTGAACGCACTGGAGGACGCGACGGCGGGGATGGCGTCGGTCAGAGCGTCTACACGCGGGACCCGGACGGGAACTTGCTCGAGTTCATCCGCTACCCGTAGGGTTACAACGGCAGCGACACGGCCTGCCCGCTTTGCGCGCTACGATGCGCAGCTTCCGTCCATTCCATGTAGTGCACGCCCGTCTCGAAAGGCGCCATCGTGATCTCTTCAACGCCGCGAATCGCGTTGATGAACTCCTCCTCCACCCGGTAAAAAGCCTGCTCCAACTGAGGATTTTCGACGGGCGAGAGCTCGGAGTCGCCTCGCCGCCCCGAGAAGATGTTCTGACGCCGGTCCACATAGATCGTGCCTTCGGTCCCGTGGATCCACGTTTGGTTGCCGGTCGACAGGCCCGTCGTTTCACTGGCCCTCATGTGGAGTTGTGCTCCGTTTGCCAACTCCGAGAGGATATCTATGTGGTCGGGAATAGTGACCGAGGCGGGCTCATCGCTGTCGTTCTGTCGGTATGGCACGTGGACCTTCGACATGGCCATGACCCGGTTGGCCCGGCCCAGCCACCGCATCATCGCCTCATAGGAAGCTCCGATGTTGAGCGTGTTGTAGCCGCTGTACTCGCGGTCGTGACGCCAATCCAGTTCGCCATCCACCGCGGGAAAGCGAGTCTGTAGGCGTTGAAGCTCAACCGAGAGGACTTGTCCGGGAAAACCCTCGCTGATCAAACGCTTCAGCACAGTGTCGATCCGGTAGGTCTGGGAGGTGGGGACCAACTGACACACCAGGTCGGGATGGCGTAGGGAGGCATCGAGCATGTCCCGGGCCTCCTGTGCGTCGTTCGCCATACGGGCTTGGCACAGAACGTGTTTGCCCCGTTCCAGCGCCGCCAAGGTCAGCGTGCTGTGCATGTAAGGCCACGTGCCGATCAGGACGGCGTCGATCGTGTCGTCGTCCAGCAGTTCGCTCCAGTTGGCGTAAGCCCGAGGGATGCCGAACTCTGATGCGACTCGCTGGCTGGACGCCAAGCTACGATTGGCCACGGCCACGACCTCACATTCGGGAATCCGTCGAAAGCCGGGAAGCTGAACGGATCGCACGTTCGCGCCGGCGCCGATCAGTCCCACCCGAATCGGGGCCTGTGGCGACCTACGTATCACTCCTGGCTCGCGCCTCGTAGACGGCCTCGCTGGCCCGATGGCCGCCGCCAGTGGAAGGGCGCCGACCGCCAGGAACTCCCGGCGTCCAAAACGGCGGGCTGGGTCCCCCGACGTGTGGTCCCCTTGAGCGTGGTTCCCCCGGGCCGGTTTCCCCACCTGTTTCCCCGACTTGTGGGCCCCTGGTGCCTGGTGGCGATCCGGGTCGTCGCTCATGTTTTCGGTCCCGTCGCTGTCTGGTAGGGCATCGGTCATCGGAGTGTCCTCGAAAAGAGTGTCCTCGGAGTCCCCAAAAGCAGCGTCCCCGAGGGAATGTCCCCGGACCCCTGCGCATCAGGCGGAACATCCCATGCTCAGCCCGGTGGGCGCAAGCGGAGGGCTTCGACATTGGGATGTAAACGCCAGGCCCATCTGGAGCATCTCCATATGAAAGCGCGTCGGTCGACTGGATTGACGGAGGATATGTGAGCGGGTCGGAGACCAAGAGTTCGGATGACCTGCTGATCCGCCGAGCCCAACGGGGCGAACGAGAAGCTCTCGACGAACTGATCCGTCAGAAGTACCGGCTCATCCATCGACGGGCGTTGGCGAAGACCGGTGATGCGGACGACGCGGACGAGGTGACCCAACGGGTGTTGATCAAGCTCTTCAGAAAACTGAAAACTTTCCGGGGACGCTCGAGCTTCAACTCGTGGCTGTACCGGATTACATCGAACGCGGCGGGGGAAGTCCACAGGGGCAGAGTTGCGTAAGCTCCTTCGGTAGGACGGTTACCGCCTAGTCGGTGAGGCGGTGCTCCAGCTTCGCGAGGGGGGCGGTGGAGGCCAAGCGCTCCAGGGAACCCTCGAGGGTGTGGACCCGATTGACTCTCAATTCAACCTGGAAGCCTCAATCGGCATTACGTCGGCAGGCGACCGAGGCTCCTCCGTCGAGATCTCGGTGTCCCTGGCGCATTTCTCCAACAACATCCTGAGCACCGAGGTGTACGCGGCCAACGGCCAATCATTGGTGCTTGGAACCACTTCGCCACTGACAGGAGGAGGCGCGCTCATCCTGGTGGTGACACCTACGATCGGAGAGGACTGACGATGCCGCGAAGACTGCAGCCCACCACCCACCCCTCACCGAGCGAGTGGGTCCGGCCTCATCTGGAAATGCACCACTTTGCTCGGCGTTCCCGCGCCCGTCTCGGTGTGGAACGGAGCCCGGGTGCTGTAGGTCGCCCAGATCCCCCTTCCCTTCCAACCCGCATCGGGATCGTCGATGCGACCGTCCATCCACTTGGTGTAGAAGCCGAGCGGGTAAGGCACACGCAAGACCACCCACTCCTCGTCTACGAGGGCCAACAAGCCCTCTGAAGCATTGCCCGTGTTTATCGGCACACCGGCGCCCAGCCCGAGCGTGTTGAACTGATCCACCCAGGTGTAGTAGCTCCCTTCAGCGCTGCCCGACTCGGTCACGTTCTTGAATTGGGGAGCAGGCTCCGGATAGAGCGTCCACCCCTCAGGGCAATGCCCCCCCGTTGCGGTGGGGCCGTTGAGCGGTCCGGTGCACTTGCTGCGGTCGAAGCTGGCCATGTGCCCGCTGGCCAGCGGAGTCCAAACGACGCCGTCGCGGTCGATGTCCATCCCTCGCGGCGAATACCCCTGCACCGGGGCTGCCGGATTGTCCAGCGGCAACTCGAACACTTCCGTGAGCCCAACAGCGGGGTCAAACCGGAGGACGAGCCCCGGGAATCCCAGCGAGGATCCCCAGATCGTCCCGTCGGTCGGGTTATAGGCGACGCCGTAGTACCCCGTGCGGACACGTGTGTCCTTGGTGGGATCGGCCGGTGCGCCCGGCTCGACCCAATCGTCCTGACGACCGTTGCCGTTGGTGTCGAGGATGAGCGGGCTCCAGCCCTGGGACGCTTCCTCGTCTCCGGTCTCCAGGTACATCTTGGTGTTCAGCCACCCAAGGACCTGTCCGCCCCCGCTCGTCCAGAGCGTGTTGTTTTCATCCTCCCCAAAGATCAGGTGGTGCGTGCCGAAACAGGTGCTGATGAGGCTCATTTCCTCAGTGGAAGGATCATAGACCGCGAGGTGACGGCCGGCCCGTGCGTTGGGAAAGAGCTGGGCAGAAGGATGATCCGAGCCCTCGAGGCAGAACGCCGGGTTCGCGGCTGGGCGGACCCTCGACGTGAGCCATACACGCCCCTCAGCGTCGAGCATGGGATTGTGCACGTTGGCCTTGCTGTCCCAAATGGCCTCGTCGCCCCAGTACGGAGACGCCGCGAGTGGAGGTCCTGACGCCACCGGGGTGTTCGGGTCACGGACCGGGACCGGAACTTGGCTGATCGAGTTCGTCATGGGATCGAGCACCGGCACGTAGTCGGCGCTGGCCTCGAGCGCGCCGTAGATTTTTCCGTAAGGGTTCACCGTGGGGTCGCGTTTGTCGGTGGACGCCTCGTCGTGAAGGTACGTGGTCGGGTCGGCCCAATCCCACTGGGTGATCACCACGTTGCGCTCTTCCCCTTGGGGCCGTGGTGGCGCCGGCGGAACTTCACCGGCCATGATCCGATCGGTCCAGTCCCCGAACATCTCCAACGCGCGCGGTGTCCCCAAACGGGAAATCCCTCCCACCATGCTTCCGCCGGCCTGACCGGACTGGATCCGCCGGGCCCAAGCCGCCTCGCTGGACGCAAACGTACCGAGCGCCGCAGGGATCTCGCGAGTCGCTTTGGTTCCCAAGGCATGGCACGCCATACACCCACCGGATTTCAAGTTTCTGAGCCACGCGGACTGGCTGCCCACATTAGGCGAGATCCCGTTTCCTTGTGGCCCCGTCCCAGGGAATTCACTCTTCTCCGGAACCTCGATCAAGGAGAACCAATTCACCGCCGGATAATATTGTGCCGCTGCAAGCGGGTCGGGCGCCACAACCGCCGTATGGTCCTCGACCGAGCCGGGTGTCGCTCGAATCTTTGGCGAATCGACCAGCCCGTAGCCGCGCACCCACAGATCGTACGTCGCGTCCGGCAGGTCCGGCATCAGGTATCGACCTTCGTCGTCCGTCACCACACTTCTGATGAAGTTGGTCGGCAAGTCGCTCGTTTCAGCGATGACCCACACGCCGGCCTCCGGACCGTCCGGTCCCGTCACCACACCGCCGATGTCGTCGCTGTCGACCTCGACCGCGTCACCTGCCGGCCCGCACCCACTCGATGCGGCCAAAAGGATCACGGCGAAAAGCGCGGTGCTGGCCCGCCGAGGGCTCGCGAAAACGACACGTTTGGTCATAATGTCAACCTCCCACAAAACCGGATTAGAGGACGCAAACTCGGCGAATCGGTCAGGGGACCCGAGACTCCCATCTGATGCGTATTTCAGTCGGCGTCCGAAACTTCAAGCAGAATACTCCCGACGTGGCCGGCCCGACAGGCAGCACGGTCTCCCATTCGGCCCTGGCGATTCACCCCGGAAACGATGTACCCAACGATGGAGCACCTGGGCTGTTTGGGACGAGCCGGCGGCAGACCTGCACCAGTACCGCCCCGTGGCCGCCAATAAGGGGGGGTGTAAAGGGATGCTGCGGCGGCCTGTCGGCAACTCAGGACGCGCAAAACAG
>JAPYQK010000156.1 GCA_029941275.1 Longimicrobiales bacterium
GTGTCGGCTTGTCTCCGATCGAAGCCATCCGGGGGACCACCGCTCACTTGAAACTGACTGCGTACCCGAGCAACCCCAGCGTCACCGTGGGCAGCCGGTTCTCGGTCGCGGTCGAGATCGAGCCCAACGCCAACATGCACCTCTACGCGCCGGGGGCCGAAGAGCTGGGCTACCGGGTCATCTCCCTCAACCTCACGCCGAGGCCTCACGTTCGGTTCGAGCCGGTGCAGTTTCCCGAATCCGAGATCTACTACTTCGAGCCGCTCGACGAACGCGTACCCGCACATCAAGAGCCGTTCACTCTGCTGCAAGAAGTGATCGTGTCGGGAACCGAAGAGGCAGAAGCGGCGCTGGCCGAACTCGATGCGCTGACGCTGAGTGGCACGCTCGACTACCAGGCTTGCGACGACAAACTTTGTTACGAGCCGGTCTCCTTGCCGCTCTCGTTCACGCTCGACCTCGACCAGCTGGATCCTGTTCCAATCGTACGTGTCGAGAAGACCCGTTGTACAGGAGATTCTTGTCGAGCCTCACCCGTCCATTATGTCCAACGCGGCCCCCACGATCGTATCGGTATCGATCCCGAAGTGCCGGTAAAGATCCTGGATGTCGCCGGACTGGCCAAAATCATCCACGCCAAGCGAAGTGATGCGGACGGCTTGGATGGAACCCAAGAACGCCAGCGTGTGTGGGTGGCCGTCCAGCACCGTCACAATCGGTGAGGCACGATCCGGCGGGAAGAGATCGTCGAGGATCGCATGGTCAGCCTCGGCGATTCCTTTCCTCGCCTGAAGAGCGCGGAATACGAGGTCGGGGGAGGTCAAACACAGGACATCTACCGACACGTTCGATCGCTCCAGATCGTCCGCAGCCTCGCACACCTCGGGCATGATGGCCCCAACCCCTACCAGTGTCACCTCCGGCCTCGCGGCGGCGCTGCGAAGCCGATACCCTCCGGCCAACACCGCTTGTCGTCGGACCTCCCTGAGTGCGGCGTCATCGGGGACCTGGGCGAGTTCCTGGTCGATGGGTCTAGTTGAAAGCCTGAAGTACGCAGACGAACCTCCATCCCGACCGAGCTGAGTCAGGGCGTGCAGTAGCGTCCATTCCATGTCCTGACCGAAAGCCGGCTCCCACGCCACACATCCGGGCTGCTCCAGCCCGACCGAGGGTGTGCTGATCGATTGATGGGCGCCGCCTTCGGGGGCGAGCGTTACTCCCGAGGGCGTGCCGACGAGAATCGACTGTCCCCCTGCGTAGATACCGAAGGACCAAGGCTCCAACGCTCGATTCACGAACGGATCGTACAGTGTTCCGATCGGAATGAGCGGCTGACGGTCTCGTGCCCAAGTCAACCCGAGCTCTCCGAGAAGGCCCACGAGGTTACCCTCGGCGATCCCCAACTCGATGTGCTGGCCTCGATCACCTTCACGCCAATGCAAAAGAGTGCCGGCTTCATCCGCGAACCAGTCCCGCCGTTCGCGCATGTTCCAAACACCGACGCGGTTCAGCCAGCCCCCGAGGTTGGTGGAGGATGCAACGTCGGGACTCACGGTGACCACGTGGCCGGCGAGCTCGGGGGCCTCCCGGCTGAGGTCACCGAAGAAGCGGCCGAACGCTTGCTGAGTAGACACGGCGGACGCATGGTTTCGGCCAAGCTCGACGGGCACACTCGGGAGGGGACTCAAGGGAGTCGGATCGGTCTTCAATCGCTCAGCCGCACTGCCGCACAGCCGGCCGGCGTCGGAGTCGGGGTCGAACGTCTCCCACGGTGCCGTCGGATCGGCCCCGAGATGGCTTGCCAGTTGCTCCCACTGCTCTTGACTTAGGAGGGCAGAGTGGTTCCCAGGATGCCCTTCTATCGGCAGTTGCCAGCCCTTGATCGTGTAGGCGAACACTACGGACGGTCGGTCGGTGATCGCATCCGCCTCACGAAACGCTCCGAGAAGATCCCCGAGGTCATGGCCGCCGAGGTCCCGGACGGCTCGGAGGAGCTCCGCGTCGTCGAGTTCCTTGATGATCTTATTTACGTTCATCCGCACGGACTTCACGTCTCCCGGAAGCCGCTCTCTCAACTCGGTGGGATCGGCGACGAGCAGCCTCTGGTACTCCTCATTCGACATTACATCGATACGTCGTCGTAGCCCCTTCCCGCCCGGCCGCTCGAACAGCTCACGCAGCCTGGAGCCGTATTTGGTCGTGATCGTATGCCAACCCGCGGCCTCGAACATCGCCGCGATGCGTCCAGCTGCGATGTCCGGCACGACCCGATCGAGCGACTGCCGATTGATATCGATAACCCAAAGGACCTCATCGAGGCGCGAAACCATCGGGTCCACAATCGCTTCCCATATGGCACCTTCGTCCAGCTCCGCGTCGCCCACCAGGGCGATCTGCCTGCCCCCGCGGGGCACGTCGAAGTGGTCCGAGACGTAACGCTGGGCGATGGCGCTCCAAATGGTACTCGTTGCCCCAATCCCCACCGAACCCGTAGAAAAATCCACCGGATCCGGATCCTTCAGTCGACTAGGATAACTTTGGAGCCCACCGAAAGACCGAAGCTCGGTCAGGTAACTCGCGTCGAGCCGACCGAGGAGGTAGTTGATCGCGTGCAGGACCGGCGCCGCGTGAGGCTTTACGGAAACCCGGTCCGCCGGCCCCAGGTGGCCCAAGTACAGGGCCGACATGATGCTCACCATGGAAGCTGAAGACGCCTGGTGGCCCCCGACTTTTACACCGGATTCGACTCTCCGAACCTTGTTGGCGTGGTGAACGAGACTTACGGCGAGCCAGAGAACTTTTCGTTGTACTTCGTCGAGCGTCTCCAGCGAGAGACCGTCGGTCCGCTCCGGAGGCGAAGTCACCGCAAAGGGTGTCACGGACGTAGGGCCACGGTAGGACGTGCTAACCGCTCTAGTGCGGAATCGAATTCCAATGTCCCGTCATGAGCCTGATACTCGATCATCAACCACGACCCCCGGTACTGTTTAGTTATAGCCGGTTCCTGCTCATCCAGAGTTTCAGAGTATCCATCACGAGGGCCAACGTCGACCCGCTGCCCATCCTAGCGGTCGTCCTAGCCGGCAGGCGGCTTGCTGGTGCGAGAATGTGAGGACTGGTCAAAACGAGGCGATTCGATCTCGGACTGAGTCAGGAAGCAACGACGGCCTGACACATTGCACTTCCCCCTCGGCGCACATTGTATACCATTGCTATGATCCCCACCTCAGCCTGACGACAGCATCGTACCGCCAATACCCAAGGAGAGATAAACCATGCTTCGAGTGCTCACCTTCGCAGCTTTCCTATTCGTCCTCCCGGCCAGCCTAGCAGGCCAGGCCCGTCTCCCGAGCCCGCGGGGCGAAGCCACCACCCAAGTGGGCGGGTCGTACAATGCGGACGGCGCATACGAGGGCGGCTGGTGGATCGTCGTCGACTACGGCCGGCCGATCCTTCGCGGCCGGGACAACATGTTCGGATCCGGCGACTCGTACGGCGACGGTTTTCTGCTCGGTGCGCCTCTGTGGAGAATCGGCGCGAACCAGTCGACCCGTTTCCATGCAACCACGGATTTGATGTTCGGCAATCAGCGGCTTTCCGCCGGCGAATACACCATCTTCGCGGAGTTGGACGAGGACGAATGGACTTTGATTTTCTCCACGTGGGACGTCAAGGATACGTTCCCGGAACGCAACCCGAACGCCCTTTGGGGTTCGTATGGGTACACGGACGAGAAGGACGTCCTGCGCACCACGATGTCCGTGCAGACCATCGCCCGGTCGGCCGATCAGCTGATCATCACGTTCACGGACATGACCCAGCAGGGTGGCGACTTCACGATTTGGTTCGACGACCAGTTGGCGACGGCACCGTTCACCGTGGCGCGCTAGACCGCACTCGCGCTAGACCGCTACTATCGGAAAAAGGGGGAGAGGCTGCGGCCCCTCCCCCTTTGTTCATCGGTCGCCCGGCTCGAGATCAAGCGAGTGCTGCCGGTACTCGGGTGGCCCAGTCCGCGAAGTGGGTCCACCCCCCCTCGGGGTATGTCGATCGGAGCCCGTCGATATCCGCCACGTATCCGGTGCTGGCGAACCACTCGTACATGAGCGCGAAGTCCTCGCTGAAGGACCGGATTGCATCGACGGGCAGTTCCATCAAGGAGACCGGCTTGCCCAAAACGCCGGCCAACACCTCTGTCGACTCCTGAGATGAGAGCTCGTCGCTCTCGATGTCGATTCTCCAACCGGCAAACTCGTCCGGGTTGGCCAGGACGTGCGCCACGAACGCACCGAGGTCCTCCATGGCGATTTTCTGGAGCGGAGTGCCACCCGGGAGGGCGATCGCATAGGTGCCCTTTTTGAGGCCGTCGAACGTGTCCGGGAAGAACAAGTTGCTCATGAAGTACACCGGCGCGACAACGGACCAGCGCAGATCGCTCGCCGCGAGATACTTCTCCACCTGGTACTTGCTCTCGAAGTGCGCGACTCGCCCGTGTAAGTCAGCCTCCAGACTGGTTTGGGGTGGGCGAGACAAGAAGTCCTCACCTTGAGCATGACGACTCCGCACGTCCCCGTCGGCATAGCGATTCAGGCCACCAGTCTTGGGAAAGTGAGGCCGTGGGTGATGCCCCGGGTCAGCTTTTCCCAATACTCGGGTGAGGCCGTCGCCTCCAGCAGGGCCCAAACTGACTTTGGTGGCTCGGCTGGTATATCGTACGAGAGCGGGTTCGGCGTGGGATTGACGTTGGCGTACGATTATCTCGACACCAACGTCGGAACGCAGCAGCGGCTTGGCGCCGTCATATCGTACATCGTGGGCAACTGACCCGAGCATACGGTGTCTGGGGGCGGGCTGTAGGCCGCCCCCAGCACCGATCGGCACGACCCTCGTAAAAGCGCGCAGCCGCCCCTACGTTGACCCTAGACAACTTGGGTCGGCTGGGGCAAAACATCCCGTCGGATAGGGCCCTCCGGCCGAGTGACGAACAGGAGGGAGATTCATGACGGTCCTACAGTGCTTGCGTTCGATGCTCGGCCCCGGTGTGGTCACGTTGCTACTCACGTCTTCGATCGCCCCGCTATCCCCGCTCGCGGCGCAGCAGCCCGCAGCTCCTGTGGGTGCCTACGATGCCTCGCCTTATCTAGGCGAAATCCGGAACGCGGTCCTCTACGGAGACATCTGGGAGCGCCCCCAGCTCTCGGCCCGCGACCGGAGCCTGGTCACTGTCGCGGTTAACCAGGCGCTCTATGCGACGAACGAACTTCGTATCCACATCGGCAGAGCGCTCGACAACGGCGTCACGCAGAGCGAGATCGGCGAGCTCATCGGGCACGTGCTGTGGTATTCGGGATTCCCGACCGGGGTCAATGCCGCTCGGGTCGCCGCGGAGGTGTTTGCAGAGCGCGGCCTCCCCGAGTCCCCGCCGGGGTCGTCACCGCGGGTAGCGAATCTGGACGACCACCTGTTTCCCGGCGTCTTTCCCGCCACACCGTATGTCGCGGACCTCCTCGATGTGCTCTACGCCGAGACCTGGGAGCGACCGGAGTTGTCACCCCGGGATCGAAGCCTCATCACCGTGGCAGTCAACACAGCGCTGTATGCAACCGGCGAGGTGCGCGTCCACGTGGGTCGGGCACTCAACAATGGCGTGACGCAGGAGGAGATTTCCGAACTCATCACCCACGTGACATTTTACTCCGGCTTCCCGACGGGCGTAAATGCGGCGCGTGTGGCCGCTGAGGTGTTTGAACAGCGAGGCCTGCCAATGCCGGATTCTCGGTTCCCTGGCGCGCCGTACCTCGACACGCTGATCTCCGGCCTCGTTTATGGGGACACATGGCCGCGCAGCGGGCTGTCACCTCGTGACCGCAGCCTCATCACGATCGCGATGACTCAAGCCGCCTACCAGACGGACCAACTCCGCGTACACGTAGGACGCGGGCTCGACAACGGAATTACACCTGAGGAACTCTCCGAAATGATGGCACAGGTGACGTTGTATTCGGGCTTCCCGAGCGGAGTGAACGGGTCACGGGTGCTGGCCGAGGTACTGCAAGCGCGGGGGATTCCGCTCCCGAACTGAGGGGACGCTCAGGACGGGGCACCTCGCTGGGCCCCGGCCGGCATCGTGGTCCGCACCGGGTAAGACTTCCTTCACCGGCGCCTCATTGCACGGCGGCTAGCTAGCGAGGAGCCGGCGTCGTGACCGGCGCCCCTACGGTCTTGATGATATGCACGATGAATTTTGCCGGCTCCGTGTCGCTGGCATTCTGAGACACCGTGTGGATGTCATCCGGGCTTTCGTAGAACACCTCGCCGGGCCCCAGCGTCTGTAGCTCCCCTCCGGCGACTTGCATATTTACTCGCCCCTCCAGCACGTAGACAAAAACATGGCCGTTATGCCGATGGGGCTGAGATGACGGCTGACCTGGAGCGAGATTTATCTCGGACACGAACATCTCCTGGTTCTCCGGGAGCCCTGACAACGGCATTGTCAGCAACTGCCCCTGCGCGGCGCTGACCAGTGGGCCGAAACCGGACAACAACATCAGTATGCTCAGTCGGAACAGACGCTTCATGGTGATCCCTCGCGGTCGATTTGATTCGAGTGTCGTCGGTAAAATAGCGGATGGCGGCCAAATCGCAGTATCTGTGGAAAGAACTCCACCTGGGCAAGATATCCCCGCTGTGACGGGATCGCCCGGCTAGGCAAGACCTCCTCTCTAAGGCAAGATCTCCTCTAAGGCGAGGTCTCTACGGCCGCCGGAGTCTGCCCACTAACAACCGTCGCGCCCTCCACC
>JAPYQK010000157.1 GCA_029941275.1 Longimicrobiales bacterium
TGGGATCGGATGGCCAAGGCGTGGCAGAGGTTGTTGGCGGACTATCGCCCTTGATGGGCACGGGTAACGGATAAAAGGCACGCTACACCGCAGCGATACAGAGCGCTCGCCTATTTCGCCCTCTCTAGCCGTACCCGGTTCGCTGGCGATATCATGTTCGCCATGAGCGAATTTGCCGACGCGCCTGAACAAGGCGACACACCTGACGGCGACCCAAAAGAAATCGCCACGAAGATCGTAGTGCGAGCGGCGATCGTCGTGCTCTGTCTACTGTTGATACCGGCCACGGCCGTCGCCACTGCAGCGGCGAAGCAGCGGTTTGCGGATGGACCCAACCAGGTTTTCTCCGGCGGAGCTTTGGAAGCGGGCGAGCTCTACGCCGGGGCCGAGCCAGACTGGAGCGTCGTCAGCCAGGTAACGACGATCGAATTGCAGCTGTTGGATCCGCCCCAGTCACGCCGTATATGGACCGCAGAATACGACGGCAAACTTTATGTCTGGTCGGGCTACATGAGCACCACAGTCGGGCGTCTATGGAAGCACTGGCCAATTCAAGCTGAGCGCGATGGTCGCGCCGTAATCCGTATCGACGGCATTCGCTATGAACGGCAGCTGGTGCGCATCCAATCGGGTGACATTCTGGACGGCATCACCGCCGCCATTACCAGCAAGTACCCGTCGCAGACGACCAGAGCGGCTGTGGAGGCCGGTAGTGCCTGGGTGTTCGAAGCGGCACCAAGGAACTGACGAGCATGGGGGCCACGGCGTGAAATACTTCTACTTGAGCGTTGCAGTCGCGGTGCTTGTTACGATGTTGGCGGTCCTGTTCATCCCCGGTGTGGGCGACTGGATCGAGCAGACTATGCTGGGATACCTGGGTCGCGCTGCCCGCTGACGAAACATTCGTGCGCAGGTTTTCTACGGATCTACGTACGAAACTAGATCGCGTAGTTCATCCACATATTGTTTGAAAGCCCTCCGACCTTTCGCAGTCAGCTGAAGCCATGAGCGCTTCCGTCCATTTGCACTGCCTTTCCGCTGCCTGACATACCCCGCGTTTTCCAGTTGCTTGACATGTTTTGACAACACGGAATCACTTACGTCCAACTCGTCGCGGAGTACTCTGAATTCCGCCAGCTCCAGCGGAGCCAAGAACGCGCATATTTTCAGACGGTTGGGGGCATGTATGACTTCATTGAGAAGCGGAGTGCTCATCTGTTCATCCGGCGGACCGCTTCATAGCGAAGTCACGAGACGACTCTGCAGAGATACATAAGAAAATCGTTACCAGCGCTCCTCCTACATAGGAAACCCAAAGATTACCGCCAGCCCTGAGTTCCAGCACTTCGAGCAACAGGAAGGGACTCGAGAACGTTCCGCCGACCACGAGTATGCTCACGAGGATCTTGGACCTGAGCTCATTCTCCTTGAGTGACCCGATCCAGTCAAAGCCGGCATCGGTAAGAACAGTCGCCGCAAGAATCCTTGGGCGACATTTCGAATTTGGCAATCCTTGGGCTCACTGGCTTGCGCAAATCCGACAGCGTTCAACCCTCCCTGGGCTGAATGCGGAGGGGCACCAAAGTCGCTATGATTAAAGCCGTTTGTCGGACTCACGAGGAGCATTCATGACGTTGGAAATAGGGACAGAGGGCAACCCGCTCAGGGTGGCCATCATCGGGTCGGGGCCAGCCGGATTCTATACCGCCGCCCACCTGCTAAAGCAGAGCGATGTTCATGTCCAAGTCGACATGTTCGATCGCCTCCCGACTCCCTTCGGCCTGGTGCGTTTTGGCGTCGCCCCGGATCACCTGAAGATCAAGAACGTCACGAGAGTGTTCGACAAGATCGCCCAACAAGAGACGTTCCGGTTCTTCGGTGATGTGCACGTAGGACGGGACATCACCTTGACCGATCTCAGCCAGCACTTCCACCAGATCTGTTTTGCCACCGGCGCGGAGACGGATCGACGGATGGGCATCCCCGGCGAAGATCTCGTCCGAAGCCACGCCGCGACCGAATTCGTGGCCTGGTTCAATGGCCATCCCGACTACCGGGACCATGAGTTCGATCTCTCCGCGGAGCGTGTCGCCGTGGTGGGCGTCGGAAACGTCGCGGTGGACGTCGCTCGGATCTTGTGCCGAACGCCGGACGAGTTGGCCCAGACCGACATCGCCGACCACGCGCTCGAGGCCCTGAGCCAGAGTAAGGTTCGCGAGGTGACGATGCTCGGCCGGCGCGGGGCCCTTCAAGCTGCGTTCACGAATCCGGAAGTTCGGGAATTGGGCGAACTGGAGGGAGCCGACATCCACGTTTCCCCGGAGGACGTGCGCCTCGATTCTCTCAGTCAGGCCGAGCTCGAAGCCACGGAAGACGACGCTTTGCGGAAGAAGATGGGGATTCTCGAAGGATTCGCCGGACAGCCACGCGAGGGGAAGGATCGCCTGCTCACCCTGCGATTCCTGGTCTCCCCTGCCGAGTTGATCGCTGGTGAGGACGGCGGGGTGCGGGCCATGAGAATCGTGACCAACGAGCTCATCGCGGATGGGGGCAGACTACGCCCACAAGCCACGGAACAGACCGAAGAGCTTCCGGTGGACCTGGTCTTTCGATCCGTCGGCTACCGTGGCCTGCCCGTTGAGGGTCTTCCGTTCAAGGAGAGCTGGGGGGTGGTCCCCAACCAGAACGGACGCGTGACCGAGCAGGACGGGCCCCCCGTACGAGGGATGTACGTCAGCGGCTGGATCAAGCGCGGGCCGACGGGCGTGATCGGAACGAACAAGAAAGACGGGACGGAGACCGCAAACGCGATGCTGGAGGACGCCGGTGCGTCCCTCGTCCTCGATCCGTCCAATCCCGATCCATCGGCCCTCGACGCCCTGGTTCGGGCCCGTCAGCCCCACGTTGTGAACTACGATGACTGGAGCCGTTTGGATGCGCTGGAGCTGTCGCGAGGCGAGGAGAATGGACGGCCTCGTGTGAAGTTCACGTCGCGCGCCGAGATGCGAGACGTGCTGAGCGATAACTGACGGACCCAGCAGGACGGAGTCGGCGCAAGCCGGCGGACAGTCTCGGCCCGCTCCTTCGAGCACACCCGCCAGTCCCGCGACACCACGAACGGGCTGACTCCGGGTCCTTGCCCGGGTGAACGGAGAGAGTGCATCTTGGCGACCGCCCGTAGTCATACAACGCTTTGCCCGAACCGATGAGGGACGATTCATGAGATTGCTATCGCAGCTAACCCGGACTTGCCTGACGGTGGCGCTCGTGAGCGTCCCGCTGACGGCAGCTGCCCAAGAGCTGAGCACCACAGCAGGCGAGTGGCCTTCGTACGGTGGCGACCTCACGCACCAGCGCTATTCCCCGCTCGATCAGATCACGGCGGAGAACTTCAGCGATCTGGAATTGGCGTGGCGATTCGACACCGACAACCTGGGCCCGCGGCCTGAGGGCAATTTCCAGTCGACGCCGTTGATGGTGAACGGCACCCTCTTTTCGACGGCCGGCTCTCGACGCTCCGTGATCGCGCTCGACCCGGCGACGGGCGAACTGCTCTGGGTGCACCGGCTCGACGAGGGCGAGCGGGGCGAAGAGGCACCGCGCCAGCTATCCGGACGTGGACTCGCATACTGGGAAGACGGGAGGGGTGGCGTCATCCTGTACGTCACACCCGGCTACCAGCTGGTCGCGCTCGACGCACAGACCGGTATCCGGGTCCGGAGCTTTGGTGACGGCGGCATCGTAGACCTGAAGCAGGACATCGATCAGGATCTCACACCCACCTCCGAGATCGGGCTGCACGCCGCTCCGGTAGTCGCGGGCAACACGATCATCATCGGCGCAGCGCATCGACCGGGTGGCGCGCCCGCGTCGCGCATGAACGTAAAGGGCTTCGTTCGCGGTTACGACGTTCGGACCGGTGAACGGAAATGGATATTCCACACGATTCCCCAAGCTGGCGAGTTCGGCAACGATACCTGGCTCGACAATTCCTGGAGCTACACCGGCAACACCGGGGTCTGGGCCCAGATGACCATTGATCCCGAGCTGAACATGGTCTATTTCCCGGTCGAGGCTCCGACCGGCGACTATTACGGCGGACATCGCGGTGGCGACAACCTGTTCTCGGGCAGCGTCGTAGCGGTCGACCTGGACACGGGCGAACGGGTCTGGCACTACCAGACGGTCCACCACGACATCTGGGACTGGGACCTGCCGGCGGGGCCCGTGCTGTTGGACATCACGGTCGACGGGCGCGACATCAAGGCGGTGATCGTACCGACCAAACAGTCCTACATGTTCGTGCTCGACCGGGAAACCGGTGAGCCCGTGTGGCCGATCGAGGAAGTGGCGGTGACGCAGGGTGACGTGCCGGGTGAGTGGTATGCCGCGACCCAGCCGATCCCGACGAGGCCGCCGCCGGTCGACGAGATCGACCTCGGGCCCGAAGACCTGGTCGACTACACCCCCGAACTAGCGGCGCAAGCCCAGGAAATTTACGCCAGGTACACGATCGGGTGGCTGTACGACCCGCCCACCGTGGCCATAGCCAATCAGAGCCTCGGCACGCTCCAGCTGCCCAGCTCGACGGGCGGTGTGAACTGGCCCGGCGGGGGGGCCGACCCGGAGACGGGCTTCTTCTACATCTACACCAAGACCCAAATCGGCGCCCTCGGGATGATCAACGACCCGGACCGCTCCGACATGGACTTCATCCGTGGCCGCCCAGAGGGCGTCGACTTCCGGGATGCTTCGACGAACATCGAGGGCTTCCCGATGATCAAGCCGCCGTGGGGTCGCATCACCGGCATCAACATGAACACCGGCGACATCGCGTGGCAGATCCCGCACGGAGAGGCGCCGGACAACATCCGGAACCATGAAGTGCTCGGTGGCATGGACATCGGACGGACCGGCTGGCCGGGCCGCGTTGGCGTGCTGGTCACCAAGACAGTGCTGGTTGCCGGCGAGTCCGGTCGCTACACGACTGAGACCGGAGAAGCTGGCGCGATGCTGCGCGCTTACGACAAAGCGACCGGCGCGGAGGTCGGTGCCGTCTACATGACGGCCCCGCAGAGCGGATCGCCGATGACCTATGAGGTGAACGGCGAGCAGTTCATCGTCGTCGCGACGAGTGGCGGCGGCGAGTCCGGCGCCCTGTTGGCATACCGTCTACCCTAGGGATGCTGATGAAGACGGTACGAACGAACACAATGTGGCTCACGTCCCGACGCCGTCGTCTGGACGCTCGAACCGCCAACCATTGCACAGGGAGATAGACATGAAGAAATCCATCCTCGCCGCCGTCGCCATGGCATTCGCTTTCGCCGGGACGGCACAAGCCCAGCGCCCTGCGCCCCCCCCGTGCGGCCCGGCCGGACAGTTGTCGGCGGACTTGAACGCCAACGTGGGCTCAAGCGCGCGCTGTTTCGAACTCCGCATGTACACGGCTACGAACGCGACTGGCGACATCGACATGCTCCATCAGCGCTTCCGCGAGCAGGAGGTGGCGATCTTCGAGAAGCACGGTGCAGAGGTCGTTGCCGTGTGGCAGCGTCTCGACGATCCGAACACGCTGGTCTGGATGCTCGCTTATCGCGACCGCGCCCATCGGACCGAAGTCTGGGCGGGGTTCGCGGCCGACCCGGACTGGGCCGCGCTCCGGATGAAGTATGACGTGTCGCTCACGATCGAGTCCTACATGATGAGTTCCACGAACTACTCGAACCTTCGGTAGCGGGCCCGCTGCAACGGGAGCAGGTTGAAGAAACCCCGCTCGGTCAAATGAGATCGAGCGGGGTTTCTCTTTATCGTACGAACGTCCTGAAATCGATTGGTAATCCAGAAAACGAGTTAACCCTACCCCACGACCATTGAGAACGGCCAAATCAGCCCCAACTCGATCGCCTCAATGCGTAAGGGCGCCACCGCCCGGTACTCAGCGCTCGTGACCATCTCGATAAACACTTCCGCGGACGGATAGTGGGCCAGGACGAGCCGGTCCACTACTTCGTCAGCAATGACCGAGGTGACCCCCTTCAAAAGCAGCACGGGAGTCGGCCGAAAGCCGTCCCTAGGGGCGCCATACTCCGTGAAGAACTTCGTTTCGGCACCGTCCGGCTTGAACCTCAAGAGGTTGAGCATATAAACGGTGCCATTCGTCTCGGGCGCGGGCACCACATTCATCGGGTGCATCCCTGGATTCGCTCCAGCGAACGAAGGCAGCTCTCCGGAGAACGCGTAGACGAACGACGCCTCGACCGAGGCCGTTCGATGCGGGAATGCTCCTTGATACTCCTCGCTGCTCCCCATCGCCAGCACTGCCGCCGCCGAAGGATATTTACGAAACGTCACCCGGTCCCATTCATCAGACGGCAATTGCCCGACCTGCGCGGCGTCGCCTCGAAAAACCACCTCACCGCCCAGATCGACCACCTTCGCTTCGGCAATCTGATCGTAGATCGCGTATTCCGCCGCGCCACCGGGCCTGTACTTGACGAGATCTACCACGACGATCGGACCCTCGACGCCAGACTCAGCCAAGACGCCCAGGCCCCCCTGCTCCGCAAAGGCCAACCCCCGTTGCGGGAGGGCCACAAGAAACAGGCAGCAGATCGCGAAAACCATGAACGTCGGACCTATCGTCTTCATCCCGCGACTCCTTGGGTTTTAGTCACGTGACCCGCTCCCTGACCCGCCGGCGATCAAGGCGTATCCGGTGATCGCCTCTCCTGGCGCGAGCCTCAAGCTGCCACGGCTATACGACTGTCGCAAACGTTCTCCTG
>JAPYQK010000158.1 GCA_029941275.1 Longimicrobiales bacterium
GCCATGACCTGCCCCGACTTTGACTGATGCTGCCCGACACGATGACATCCCTGAACGCGCTGCTGGAGCGGGCAGACGTCCGAGCGGCTCACGAGCATATCCACGCCACGGACGAAAAAACGCTCGCCGACCAGATCGGACTCACCGAAATCCCGGCTCCGCCTTTCGGTGAAGAGGTGCGGGCGCGGCATCTGGCGGATCTCCTGGCGGAAGCGGGCCTGGTCGATGTCGATCAGGACGCAGCAGGGAACGTGCTCGCCCTTCGACCCGGCACGGAGGACGCAGCGCCGTTGGTGCTATCGGCCCACCTCGACACCGTTTTTCCCACCGGCACGGACGTTTCGGTACAACACGCGGGTGACGTACTGAGGGCTCCCGGCATCTCGGACGACGCGAGGGGCCTCGCCGCCGTCGTCGCCATCGCTCGAGCAGTCTCGAGGGTTGGCATCACGACGCGCCTTCCCATCCTCTTCGCCGGCACCGTGGGGGAGGAAGGGAGTGGGGATCTGCGTGGTGTACGTCACTTGTTCGGCGAGGGTGGCACAGCGTCCGGAGCGGCGGGATTCATCTCCCTGGACGGCGCCGGAATGAAGTACGTGGTCACGAGAGGCCTTGGGGCCCGGCGCTT
This sequence comes from Longimicrobiales bacterium, assembly GCA_029941275.1. Lineage (GTDB taxonomy): Bacteria > Gemmatimonadota > Gemmatimonadetes > Longimicrobiales > Gaopeijiaceae > UBA822. Next base: position 629 of record JAPYQK010000158.1, read on the forward strand.
TCGTGTGGTCCTCCGAGGCAGGGGGGGACACTCGTGGATCGACTGGGGCGCACCCAATCCCATCCACGCCCTCGGGCGCGCGGTCGGCGCTTTGGCGACTTGGCCGACCCCGACGGATCCGCCGCTGAGTCTCACGGTGGCGCGCTGGGGCGGTGGGACCAGCGTCAACGCGATCCCTGAGGAAGCCTGGGCGGACTTGGACCTGCGGAGTGAGTCGAGCAACCATCTCGCCAACGGTGAGGAGCGTATGCGGGCCGTGCTGGAGCGGTCCGTGTCCGAGGAGAACTCCGGCACGACCGATCGAAGCCGCCACCTCGAGGTTGAGATCAAGTTGGTGGGCCACCGGCCCGCCGGACTCACAGAACTGGAGTCCCCACTCGTGGTAGCCGCCCTGGAGGCAACACGGGCGTCCGGCGTCGAGCCTGTTACCACGGTGTCGTCCACCGACGCCAACCTACCGATGTCGCTGGGAATCCCGGCGGTCACCCTCGGGGCCGGCGGTTCGGCGGGCGAGGTCCATACGACCGGTGAGTGGTATCGCAACGACAACGGTCCGCTCGGCATCCAGCGGGCGCTGCACACCCTGATGCTGGTCGCTGGTTAAGCTTACTCGAGGGGGGGTTTTAGGGCCACCTGCCTCAGGCCGACTCTCCCGTGACCTCGGAGTGGTCCCCGATGCTGAGGCTCCCGCGGTAGGCAGAGATCTTCGCTTCCGAACCCACGAGTGAGTCACTTAGGGTCGAGTTGGTAACCGTGCTGCCCGCCCCCAGAATCGTGTCGGTCAGGGTCGAATCTTCGACCCGGGCTCCGGCTTCGACCGTCACGTTCGGTCCGAGGACCGAGTCGCGCACCACGGCGCCCTCTTCCACCCGAACGGGCTCGTTCAGGGTCGAGCCCTCCACGGTCGCGGAGGCGTCTATTCCGCTGCGCCCCCCGAGTAGCAGGTGATGATTGGTCTCGAGCAGGGTCCCGGGTTTCCCGCAGTCGTACCAGCCGGCGACTGGCGCCACCTGAATCTTGGAGCCGTGATCGACCATGTACTGGAAGGCATCGGTCAGGTAGTACTCCCCCGAGGGTCCGGGCTCGGCCTCGAGGGTGTGGCGGATCCCTTCGAAAAGTAGGCGCCAATCGTTGATGTAGTAGAGGCCGATGTTGGCGAGCTTCGAGATCGGTTCGTCGGGCTTCTCGATAATACGAACCATGTGGCCGTCATCGTCGGTTAGGATCACCCCGTAACGCTGGTAATCTTCGACTTCCTTGGCCCAGATGATTCCACCCGTGGTTTCAGGGACTTGCTGGACGAGCCCGAGCTCCGCGTCGAAAAGTGTATCCACGAAGAGGATCAGCACGTCCTCATCCACGAACGGCTCCGCAAGCTTCACAGCACCGGCCGTCCCATCCTGGATTTCTTGGACCACGTAGTGAGCCGTGATGTCCGGATACATCTCGGCGATGTAGTCCTCGATTCCTTGCCGCATGTAACCGACAATGAAAACGATTTCGTCCACTCCCAGCTCGGCCAGGTCATCGAGGATGTAGCTCATGACCGGACGTCCCGCGACGCGAATCAGCGGCTTGGGCGTGACATGCGTGTGCGGGCGAAGACGGGTGCCCTTTCCAGCAAGGGGAATTATCGCTTTCATGGATGTGGGCTGTGGATCCGGCTTTGGGTTCAACGAACAAGGACGATCAAGACACTATGGAACACTGGACGGGTGTTCGGGTCAAGAGATCGACCCTCTCAAGACTCGGAGGATAGCCGTTTGGCCACAGTAGGACGCCCGCAAGCCCAGGCAACCAATCGAGCCGAAACCGATCCGTCTTCCGACGATCCGAGGCTTCTGGGCCGGACCTACGCCATTCCCTTCGACGCTGTCTGGAGGGGATGCCTGAAACTCATAAACGAGCGTAGCCGTTGGAGCGTACTCCAGGCCGACGATCTCGTCGGCTTCATTCGGGTCCGGTGTACGACGATGGTGTTCCGCTTCGAGGACGACCTCGAGATTCGTATCGTGCTCGACGAACACGGGTTGACGCGCGTCGACGTTCGATCCAAGGCCAGGAAAGCCCGAGCCGACCTCGGCCTGCAGGCCCGCCGCGTGGGGCGCTTATTCACGAGACTCGACCAGTTGGTGGGTGCCGGCCCGGGCAAGATTCTCGATCCGCGCGAAACCGCTCGCTTGATGTGGCAGGCTTGATGCGGCGAGGCTTTTCCACTTGCGGTGGTTCCTCTGCTAGGGCCTCCGTTCTCCGGATCTTTTTGGGCATCTGCACACTCCTCTCCGCCTGCAACGGTGAATCACCCGCGCCGACGGTGACCGCCGAGGGCCTGCAACCGGCGGAAGGCGAGGAACGAAACTTCGAGGACGGCCTCTACGAACGGAACGTAGTGTTCATGACCGTGGACGCCGACAGCGCCATCGTGGTGCCGTGGTTTTTTCAGATTTCCTCCTCAGCGGAAGGCGTGGAGCGGCTGACTCAGGGCTGGCTCGCCCGGGCAGGCCTGTGGGAACCGTTCTTCAACGATCAGTGGAGTGCCGAACCGAGTCGCACGCCCTTCCGAATCCGGCCGCGGGGCCCCATGGATCTCGTGGTCGGTAACCTCGGCAACTTGGAGCGAATTATGTTTGCTGAGGGACCGAGGCAACTCGAAGTGGTGATCGACGAGGGCATGGCGGATTGGATCGGGAATCGGGGCGAGACGTTCCGTGTACATCAGGGCGCAGCGATCTTCGGGGACCAGCGGGTCGAAGGGGTGGTCTTGGACATGAATCGGGCACGCTTGCGAGAGAGCCCCGAGCCCGGAGAGTGGATGTTTCTGGCGGGCCCCCGACGCCTAGCAATCGTGGTCGAGGCGACGGGCGGGTCACCTGCCTACACGGCGTGGGGCAGAATAGGAGAAGAGGAGTTCAGATGGCCGACCGTGGAGGTGGAGTGGAGTGCGGTGATTTCGTTAGACGAGGCGCGCCGCGACGTGCCGGTAGCCTGGGAAATCCGATCCCCTGGCGGAGGGGGGTTCTACGACGGAGTAGTCGTTACGCTCGTGAGTGCAGGCATGGAGGAGGGCACGAACCGCTTGGGTTCTGGAGTGCTTCAGGCTCAGAACGGGGAGGGTCCTATCCTGCCGGTCGAAGGTCTCTTCCAGGTCGTCGGCTCCGTGGTGCTGGCCGGGGACTCGCTCGAAGTACGCGGACTGGTGCGCCACGTTCAACGTTGATGACGGGTCCCAAGCAGTGCCAGGCCAGTAACAGCATGCGGGCGCAGGTGAGCGCGTGACCGACGCCACGATCCTCGCCGTACTCACGGTGGTCTTCGGCGCCTTGGCGGGTGGCCTCACCAACTCCATCGCCATCTGGATGCTCTTTCATCCGTACGACGTGCCCCGCGTGAGGAACCGCGAGCTGAAGTTGCTCCAGGGCGCGATTCCCAAGAACCAGGCACGTTTGGCGCAGGCGATCGGACATACGGTCGGCACCCGTCTGCTCACGCCCGAGGACTTGAGCGACACCTTCAGCGACGAGTCAGTGCGCGCGGCGTTCGACCAACACCTGTCAGGATTCATGGACACCCTCCTGAACGCGAAGCGCGGATCGTTGCGGGACTTGATCCCTGAGAGGATGCACGATCAGACGGATGCGATTCTCTTGGAAGTCGCAGAGTTCGGACTGGCCCGCCTCCACGAGTACCTCAACTCCGACCGTTTCGCAGAGACGCTCGCGGACCGCGCAGAGGAGATCGTCCAGTCCATCGCCGATGAACCGGTAGCCGGCATCCTGACACCAGCCCGGGAAAGCGCCATATCGGAGGCCATCGAAGAGTGGATCTCCGGCGCCGTGGAGAGTGAAGACTTCAGCAGGGCGCTGGACGACTATCTGGGTCGCGCCGCCCACCGGCTGCTGGAGCCGACTCGTACTTTCGAGGAGGTGCTACCGCAGGGTCTGGTCGGAGCGGTGGAGAAGGGTATTGCTGCCTACCTCCCGATTGCTATTCGCAGGATTGGATCATCGCTGGAAGACGAGGCGGCGAGAGCCAAGTTCAAGGCTTTCATTCATGAACTACTGCACCAATTCCTCGGCGATCTCAAGTTCCACCAACGGGTTGTCGCGAAGCTCATCATCACCGAGTCATCGGTCGACAAGGTCCTCGACACCATCGAAGAAGAGGGCGCTGAGCGCCTGGCCGAGGTCCTTCAAGACCCGACCATGCAGGACGCCATGGCGAAGGGGATCAACGACGCGATCGTGGACTTCCTCCGCAGACCGGTGGCCTCCGTGCTGGGCGATGAAGATGACGAGACCGTGCTGGAGGCCCGGCGCACCGTCGCCGGATGGATCCTCGGAATCGCCCAGGATCCTGCTTCGCGGGAATTTCTCGTTGAAAAACTGGAATCGGCACTGGAGGGCATGGGAGCCCGCACTTGGGGTGAGGTGTTCGAGAAGCTCCCCCCTGAACACCTGGCGGATTGGCTCGTCAGCGGAGCCCGGAGCGAGGCCGGGGATACGCTCTACCGCGAGATCGCCACCCGGCTCTCTTCGGGTCTACCGGATCGGCCTATCGGAACGCCCGCGAACTGGCTCCCTGCAGGATCCGCAAGAAAGCTGGAGGAGGCCATGGGGGACCCCGTCTGGGAGTGGCTCCAGACACAAGTTCCGGCCGTGATCGAACAGATCGATATCGCTGGCCGCGTAGAGAAAAAGGTGCTCGAGTTTCCGCCCGCGAAGATGGAGGAACTGGTGCGGAAGGTCACCCACAAGGAGCTCCGCATCATCGTTCGGTTGGGCTACGTTCTGGGCGGCATCATCGGAATGTCCCTCGTCCTGATGAGACCACTACTCGAACTGGTGAGATCGATTCTGAGCTGAGAAGCGTTCTCTCTCGGGAACTCAGTCCTGTTCATCCTTGTCACGGGCCACGGCCGTTTGGAAGTGCTGCCTGGTACGCCGACGGTCGGACCCGCGCTCATGCGCCTTGAGAGAATCGAGCCACATGAAGTGACGCTTGGCCCTACGGGGTTTTCCAACACCCATCCGAGCTTCGATCTCTTCCTGGGACTGTGTGTACCGGCCGCCCCCGAGATAAATACCGAGTGCGACGGCGGCGAGACCGCCTAGAATCTGAAGAAAGAGGATCATCGAATCGCCCTTCTAGGCTCGAGCATCCGGGAGTCTAGGCGGCGGCCCGTCAGGCCTTACCCACTGCTTCCAGCAACAGCAGCGCGAGGCCAGTGGCGAGGATGATCGCCACCGCGTTGGTGCCCACGGCAACCAAGCCGACCACACCCCAGAAAACCACGTGGATGAAGTTGTAGCCGCCTGGAAGAAGATGCATCGATCTACGCCTCAAGGTCCCTACCGTGAAAGCCTTTTAGTGTCCGCATGATGAATATGCCATGCGGCTGTTCGGTCTACAATGGGGTCTCCATGCCGACTCCCCTACTGGGGCCGCCGGGACCATTCCTAGTCCGACTCTTCCCTTCCGCGCTCCACCCTCTTTCGAACGTCGGAGAGGTAGCCAGGGGCCAGATTGAGGAGATGGCACACCCTGCGCATCAGAGATTCCTCGTGACTCGATAACTCCCCGTCCGAATACACGAGACCCCACATCACTTCGACGAGCACCATCTTCTGGCCGAGCGAGTAGTTCTGTTTGATCAACTTGGTGAACTGCCACAGGTCGACCGCTGACGTGCGGGCTTCCTCTGCCAGTTCAATGAGTTTCTCCGCCTCTTCTTCTTCGAGACCATACTGGCGGCGTATCGCCGAACGGAGGTGCCGACTTTCATCTTCGGTGAACTCGTCGTCGGCGTGGGCGATCTCGATCAATAGAGCGCAGGCGGCCAAGCGCACATCGTGCTCCTCCACCTCCTTTTCCGGTGACTCCGGCTCCATCTTGGTACCGAAAAAGGATTTGATCGAGTCTAGCATGTACCGCTCCTTGGCTGCGTCCCGGGCTAGGTGCCCCAGAAGCGTCTCGGCCGTTTTCGAGCACCGATGCGAGCGGCTTTTCCACGTCGCGGACGGTGACCTCACTTGGCCGGGAGATGCTAATGCCGTAGGCGAGTCAGGGCCACCCGCACCGTCACGGCCGACAACGGTACCGAGTTCCACGGCTACAAAACAAT
>JAPYQK010000159.1 GCA_029941275.1 Longimicrobiales bacterium
GGTCGGCAGTGTAGCTCGGAACACCATGTCGAGGGCGGTCGTAGGCGCACTGGTCTGGGCGAGGAGGGTTGTAAGCCCCATTCAAGCTCCGATCAATTGGCTAGCGATGAATTCAAATGTCTCCCGTAGACCGTCTTCGAGCGAGTAGCGGGCAGCCCACCCACCCCCGGCGATCCGGGACACGTCCAAAGTACTGTGCCGAAGTTCTCCTGCACGCTCTCCGAGGTGGACGCGGCCCGGGTTGCTCCCGGCAACGTTCTCGAGAACATCCGCGAGCCGATTGACACTCGTCGCCACGCCGGTGCCGACATTGAACGCCACCGAATCGATATTCGGCTCCGGAGCCAACGGCGCGTCGGAGGCGAAAAGATTCGCGCTGACAACGTCTTTCACGAACACGTAGTCACGAGTCTGCTCGCCGTCGCCGAAGATCGTGAGTTGTTCGCCGGCTTGCAGTCGTTGGCAGAAAATTGCCACCACGCCCGCCTCTCCGTGCGGATCCTGCCGAGGGCCGAAGACGTTGGAATAACGAAGCGCCACATACTCAAGGCCATGGATCGCCTGGTAGTAATGGAGATAGTACTCTCCCGCGAGCTTCGTGACACCGTACGGCGAAAGTGGCCGTTTTGGTGCCCGTTCCGGCGTGGGAATCTGTTCCGGTTCACCGTAGACCACACCGCCACTCGAGACGTACACGATCCTCCGCGTTCCGGTGCGCCGAGCACACTCCAGGACGTTGAGCAGTCCGAGTATGTTGATGCTCGCGTCGAGCGCAGGGTCCGTGACGGACGTGCGGACGTCGATCTGGGCCGCGTGCAAGCTCACCAGGTCGAACCCCACGTCGTCGAACAGGTCCCCTAGGGCCGGATCCTTGATTCCCATCTCGAGAAAGGTCGCATCGGGGTTTACGTTCTCGAGGCGGCCGCTCGACAAGTCATCGACGACCCAAACGTGGTCACCCCGCTCCAGGTACGCGTCGGCGACGTGGCTACCAATAAATCCGGCGCCCCCGGTTACCAGCACCTTGCAGCCGCCATCACTCATGGTATAACCGGGGCCAATGTGTACTCAATCATGAGGTGCCTACTTCTCCTCACTCGTCGTTTGTGGGGTCGTCTGCACCTGTTATGTGCTGGACCTGTTATGTGCTGGCTTCTTCGTCCTCTTCGTCACCGCCGCCGGGATCGAGCCCCTCAGTCGAGGCCGACTCCCCTGGTTCGAGATCATGCAAGTAACGGACCGCGTCGATGAACTCGGCCGCACGCCCGTTGCCCGCACCCTGCTTCAATTTTTTCATGGGGTCGTGTAAGAGCTTGTTGATGAGTTGCTTTGAAAAGGTCTCGACCAAGCCCCGATCGTCCGGGGAGAGGTGCGAGAGTTTCTGAAAAAGGCGTCCGAGTTCAGCGTCCCGCACGTCGTCGAAGCGCCCACGAAGGCTCCGAATCACTGGCACGACGTTCCGCGCTCCGTGCCAGTGGAGGAAGTCGTGAGCGTACTCGTCGACGATGGCCTCCGCCTCTGGAACTGAGCTCCGGCGCTTGATGAGATTGTCGTCCATGATCTCGTGAAGGTCGTCCACGTTATATAGGAAGACGTTGGGTTCACCGCCGACTTCTGCCTCCACATCGCGCGGGATCGCCAAGTCGATAATGAGTAGCGCGCCCCGCTCGCTGTCTTTTCTCGCCTGGCGAAAACCGTCGCGAGTCACGAGGGGGTGAGGTGCAGCCGTGGAGGCGATGAGGATATCGGTCCGGGCCAACTCGAAGGGCATTTCGTCGAAGCGCACGGCGCTCCCCGAGAGTCGATCCGCTAGCTCCTGAGCCCGCTCGTACGTCCGGTTGGATACAACGAGTCCGCGGATGCCGTCCCGGCCGAGTGCCTCCACTACCAACTCCGCGGTCGTTCCAGCGCCCAGGATCATTACTTGACGACCTTCGAGTCCGCCGAAAATTTTCCGTGCCAGTTCCACGGCCACGGAAGCCACGGACGCGGCGCCCTCTCCGATCGGAGTCGTCGAGCGAATACGACCCCCGGCGGACAGTGCGGATTGGAAAAGTCTGTGTAGAACGGGCCCAGCCAACGGCGGAGTGACGGTACTCTTTCCAGCCAGTTCGTAAGCGTCCCTCACCTGTCCCTGGATCTCGGCCTCCCCGAGGACCAGAGAGTCCAGTCCGCCGGCCACGCGGTAGAGGTGACGGACCGAGGCCTCGCCGTCGTGCTGATATAGGTACTGCCGAGTCCCCCCCACCACGTCACCGGCCTTCTCGGAAAGAACCCGCTCGGCCGCTTCTTGCACACCCGTGTGCCCCGCGGGGCACACGTACAACTCGGTGCGGTTGCAGGTGGAGAGCAGTACGGCCTCTTGTACGTCGGATTGACCACGAAGCCTTCCCAGTGCCACCTCGGCCTCCCCCGGGGCGAACGCGAACCGTTCGCGGATCTCCACCGGGGCCGTCAAATGACTGACACCAACCACGGAGACGGGGCTCAAAGGAAGAATCCTCCCTGACTACTCACTATACGGAAGCCGAGGTAGGAAACGACGATCAGCGAGAAGCCAACTACACTGGCAAAGGCACTCCTACGTTCCTTCACTCCCCCACCAGCGCGAACCCCGAGAGCAGAGACAAATATGAGCCAAGACAAGATCGCCCACAGAACCTTGGGGTTCGTCGCGTCGAGCGACTGCCTGAAGTTGTAGGTCCACAACCACCCGAGGACCAAGCCGAGTGTGAAGGTGATGAAGCCAGCCACCAGGCCAGTCCGGCCGAGACGGTCGAGGGTGACGAGAGGAGGGGTGAACTGGAACAGACGGCCCATCCGCTTGGTGTTGAGCTCGTGGAGCTGAACCAAGTAGAGCAAACCCGATGCAAAAGCCACTGCCAACCCGCCCAAGCCGGCGAAGGCCAACGTGACGTGGAACACGAACCAAGGCCCCTCGAAGTCCAGCTGCGCCGGAGCCGGCTCGATACCCAAGGAAACGGCAACAACCTCGAGAAGGATGACGACGGGAACGAGAACGATTCCGACGCGCCGCCCCTCGCCCAGCCCCAGTGTGGCGACCAGGCCGATACCGATCGTGAGGGCGACGGTGGAAAGGGAGGGCGCGAGCCCGTTGAGTGGCAGTTGGCGGTACTCAACCGTGAAACACGCCAAGGCAACCGCGTGGGCAGCCACGCCAGCGACGGCCAAGCCGAAAGCGATTTTCGGGCCGCGTCCACGCCCTCCGCTCTGGAGCGAGCGGAACCAAAGGATCAGCGATCCGATGTAAAGAAGAAGAGTGACTGCGTGCGTCAAAGGAAGCACATCTTTTGGGAGACTCGGCGGCTACCTCATCTTCCGGTCCAGGTGTACGGTAGTGCCGACTTGGAACACGGATCCCACTACTGTAACGATTTCGGCCGAGGACGTCTCATCTTCCGTAATGATGCGCCACCGGGAAAAAACATCGTAGTAGAATCCAGCCAAACCCCAAAGGTGTTCGCCGTCCACCACGACATGGATTCGGGAAGCCTCTTGGGCGGGCTGCTGCCCGGCCGCAAAACCTGGAAAAATTGTCAAAGCCAGTACGGCCATCAGGGACCGGACCATGATCGCTCCCTTTCCATATGGGACGGGACTTTCTGCGCTATCTCTCATGGTCGAAGATAGGCGATTCAGGTCCCACCGGTCAACGCGTTTTTTGCCATTGAACTACAAACGTTTCCAAGTGCCAGCGTCGCGAAACCACCTTGAGCAGTCTGATGAACGGGGGTTTTCAGCCATCATCGAGGCATTTCTTGAGCACCCGCGCGTCTTCACGTGGCCCATCGTAGTAACCCTTCCGGACACCGATTTCGCTGAATCCCCGGCGGGAATACATCTCTCTGGCCAAGTCGTTGGACTCTCGAACCTCGAGGTAGAGGCTTCGAATACCCGAGTCCTCGGCAACCTCCAGAATCCTACCCAGGAGACCAGAGCCGATGCCACGACCCCGCAAATCAGGCCGGACCGCAATATTCGCCAGCTCGCCCTCGTCGAGCACGCTCCACAAAATCGCATACGCCGCGAGTTGTCCCTCCCACTCCGCCACCCAAAGCTCGACACCGGAACGCCCCAGAAGAGAAGTGAAAGTCGCTTCGCTCCACGGCGTGGAAAACGCTGTGGTCTCGATGCGAGCGACCTCGGATATGTCCGACGGAGCCATCGGCCTCAGGGTCAGACCGGAATTTCGTCCTTCCGAATTTTCCGCTTCAGCTGTCACGGACCAGCCCGTCCCGCCCCAGAGCCCGATAGTCGTTCCACGGAAGACGCGCGCAAGTACTCGGGCTGCCAACGAGCGACGTCCTCAGCGGGTGTATTGGATGGTGAACGCTGGACGGCCAAGAGCAGACCGGCCGCCGTCGGCATTCCAAATGGGGCGGGAAGCAGGCTCGAACCCGCCCGACGAATCCCCCCTTCATGCTTTTGGGCTCCGTCACCCGCGAACACCGCGAAGGGGAGGGCATTGGTAAGCACCTCCCCGATCGTGGTCGACTGGGGCTCGACCAGCACCTCGAATCCGCTGTCGGTAGGCCGATAACATGCGCCGTACACCCGGTCGCTCCGGGCATCGAAGAGTATGTAACGTGGCCGGGCGCGCTCCTCCTCTGACAAAGCGATCCCGTCAACATCCACCGCTGCGGCTCCTGCCTCGAGGGAAGAGACTGCCCAGAGCGGGAGGTCGAGGGCGTGGGCCAGCCCCTTGGCGGTCGCCGCTGCAACTCGAACACCTGTAAACGAACCGGGACCCGCACCGACTACCAGCCCGCTAAGTTCCGACCGACCCGTTCCGGCCTGCCGAAGCACCGCGTCGATCGCCGGGACCAGATCGGCCGAGTGTGAGCCCTGCCCGCTGAGCGCTCTACCTGCCAATACGCGCGCGCCCACACCCACACAGACCGACCCGAGCGGAGTCGAAGTATCGAACGCGATGTACGTCCCGTGCTCCGACCATTCGGCGGGGGGAGCCACTACGAAGACACCGAGACCGGAAATCCGGGAAGGTCTTGAGGCTTACCGAAGCGACTCACGAACACGGTGCGCGTCTCCCGATGCCCCGCGACGGTGCTCAGTGTAATCTCCCACCGATGTTCGGGAAGAAAGCCCTCCGCCCGGTCCGGCCACTCCACCAGAACGATCTCGTCGTCATCTCCCAGTTCCTGCCAGCCCAACTCCCACAGTTCACTGGGATCGGTCAGCCGATATAAATCCACGTGTACGACCGTGCCCCCCCGGCTGGTCGGATACCGAAACATGAGGTTGAACGTCGGCGAAGGGACGGCGCCCTCGACCCCAGCCCCTTGGGCGATCGATCGTGCGAGCACCGACTTTCCCGCCCCCAATGGCCCACGCAGTAAAAGGAACAACGGCGGACGAGCGGCCTCGCCGATCGCCCTGCCCCACCGGGTCATCTCAGCCTCGTCGAGGATCATACGATCCCGCTCAGCCCAGTCATCGGTCTGCGGCCTTCAATTCGAAGACCTGGTCCCTCAAGATCGCGGCCCGCTCGAAGTCCATGGCCTCGGCAGCCTCCGCCATCTCCTGCTCCAATATCTTGAGGTACTCCTCCGTGTTGATCTCGTCCGCGTACCGAGCTTTGGGCTCCGACACCTTTCCAGCGGGCTTCCGTCGGGCATCGGCCACCCGCGTCGTGAACTCGATTTCCTGGACACTCTTCTGGATCGTCGTGGGCGTAATCCCGTGCTCCAGATTATGCGTAAATTGGATTTCACGGCGGCGATTGGTCTCGTCCAAGCAGCGCTGCATGGACTTGGTCACCTTGTCCGCATACAGAATCGCTTTTCCCTCCACGTTCCGGGCGGCCCGCCCTATCGTCTGGATGAGCGATCTCCCGTCTCGAAGAAACCCTTCCTTGTCCGCATCCAGGATGACCACCAACGACACCTCCGGCAGGTCCAGACCCTCCCTGAGGAGGTTGATCCCGACCAGGACGTCGATCTTTCCCAACCTCAACTCTCTCAGGATTTTCATCCTTTCGATCGTGTCGATGTCGGAATGCATATAGCTCACGCGCACCCCGACCGACTGAAGGTACTCGGAGAGATCCTCCGCCATTCGCTTCGTGAGCGTGGTCACCAGCACCCGCTCGTTTTTAGCCTCCCGATCACGGATTTCGGCCAACAGGTCGTCTACTTGTCCCTTGACCGGACGCACGTGCACTTCGGGGTCCACGAGACCGGTGGGTCGGATGATCTGCTCGACGACCACACCGCCCGAGCGCTCCAACTCCCAATCCCCTGGTGTGGCCGACACGAATACCGCGCGATGGATCAACGAATCCCATTCGTCGAACTTCAATGGACGGTTATCAAGGGCGCTGGGTAGCCGGAAGCCGTGTTCAATCAAGGTCTCCTTGCGCGATCGATCGCCCTTGTACATCCCGTGAAGTTGCGGCACAGAGGCGTGCGACTCATCAGCCACCAAAAGGAAGTCCTCGGGGAAGTAGTCGATCAGACAGGCAGGGCGTTCCCCGGGGCGCCGGCCGCTGGTGTAGAGCGAGTAGTTCTCGATACCAGGGCACATGCCGATCTCGAGCATCATTTCGATATCGAAGTTCGTGCGGCTCTCGATACGCTGCGCCTCGAGGAGTTGGCCAGCCGCCTGGAAAGCAGAGACCTGATCTTCCATCTCGGCCCGGATACGCGGGACCATCCCCTCGATCACCTCACGGCGTGTCACGT
>JAPYQK010000160.1 GCA_029941275.1 Longimicrobiales bacterium
AGGATTTAGGATCCTGTGGCTTCGTGCCGTGGGGGTTCGAGTCCCCCCTTTCGCATTAAAATCTACCGACATGTGCCGAAACTCTTTGGCGAACGACCGTAAGACGAACAGACGAGCTTAAATGGCAATCGAAGGAACACAACTTCAGATCTCCGTCGAAGAGGGAGAGCGGTGGCGTCGAACCATGAGCGTTACCGTTCCGTCCGATGTGGTGAGTACGGAGCGGCAGCGACTGACCGGTGAACTCACCGCCCGCCTGAAGCTTCCGGGATTTCGAAAAGGGCGGGTCCCATCTTCGGTGGTCGAGAAGCGTTTCGGGGATTCGCTGAGCAGGGAAGCTCTCGACAAGCTCATAGGAGCCGCGTATCGAGAGGCGCTCAGTCAGCAGGAACTCAATCCGATCTCCGAAGGCGAAGTCGGAAACGTTCAATACGAACCGGATCGGGACCTCACTTTTTCGATTTCCTTCGACGTGCGCCCCGAAATCGAACTTTCGCGGCTCGGTGGGTTCAAGGTCGAACGCCCACCGGTCGAGGGCTTGGACGACAAGCTCGAACAGGTCTTGGGACGCCTCCGCGAGGAAAAAGGCACCTGGCAATCTGTGGACAAGGGTCGCCCGGAAGACGGAGAACTCGTGGGCGTGGAAATCCGACGGATCGAGAATGGAGAACCGGGAGAAGTGCAACCATATCAGCTCATTCTCGGACAGGGCGACGCGATTCCCGACATCGAAGATGCCATCAGGTCACTCGAGGTCGACGGATCCGGCGAATTCGTGGTGCGCTTTCCGGACGATTTTCCTAATGAGGAAAGACGGGGCGAGGAGGAACAACTACTCGTCCGGCTGGATTCTCGACAGCAGTTAGAGTTGCCGGAATTGGATGAGGAATTCGCCAAGAGCCTCGGTGAGTTCGAGAGCGTCGACGACCTGCATGAAAAGGTCAGGGCGGACCTGCAGAAAGAGGCGGAAGGTCAGGCTGAGTCCGTCGTGCGAGGCAAGCTCCTGGACGCGATTCTGGAGGCGAACCCGTTTACGGTGCCGGTATCGATGGTGGATCGTTATGTGGAGTCGGTGCTGGGCGATCCCGAGGGGGTTCCCCCCGAGAAACTGGCCGAGGCCAAAGAGCAGATCTCGCCCCAGGCTGAACACGCGGTAAAAAGGATCTTGGCGATCGACCGCCTATCCGAGATAGAAAATCTTCGGGCCACCGAGGAAGAACTCGACGGCCGTATCGAGGAGATCGCTGAAAAGAGTGGAGAAACGCCGGCGATGATCTACGCCAATCTACAGAAGAGCGAGAGGCTCGAAGCCCTGGAGCGAGAGATTACCGAGAAGAAAGTATTCGACTTTCTCAAGGGGCAGTCGGAAATCACCGAGAACTGACTCGACGGGAGTACCAGCAGACCATGGCCATCTATCCCCCATACGTGATCGAGCGGACCAGCCGCGGAGAGCGGAGCTACGACATCTTCAGTCGGCTCCTAATGGATCGCATCATCTTCCTCGGTACCGGCATCGACGACAACGTGGCCAACATCATCGTGGCCCAGCTTCTGTTTCTCGACGCCGAGGATCCGGAGCGAGACGTGTATCTGTACGTGAATTCGCCCGGTGGTGGGGTTTACGCTGGCCTCGCGATCTATGACACGATCCAGCACATGAGGGCTCCTGTGGCGACGTTTGCGGTAGGCATTGCGGCGTCGATGGCCGCCGTGTTGGTCGCCGCGGGCGAAAAGGGCAAACGAGGCGCGCTTCCGAATTCCCGAATCATGATCCACCAGCCGTCCGGAGGGTCGCAGGGTACGGCTTCCGATATCGAGATCGCGGCGAAGGAGATCCTGTACACACGCACGCGTCTCAACGAGATTTTAGCTAAGCATACGGGCCAGACACTGGAGCAGGTTCAGGACGATGTAGACCGCGACCGTTTCATGAGTCCACCTGAGGCGGTCGAATACGGACTCATCGATCGCGTACTCGAGGGTCCGGTCGAAAACGGCTCCAAGCCTACGGACTCGCATGCGAAGCTCGAACCCTCAGAGGACGAGGAATAATCACGGGAGTAGGAGCAAAGGACTCACGCCATGTCTGCTGACAAACATTTACGTTGCAGTTTTTGCGGAAAGTCCAAGGAGACGGTCAAGAAATTCATCTCCGGCCCCTCCGTTTATATCTGCAACGAATGTATCTCCCTATGTAATGAGATCCTCGCCGAAGAAGAAGATCGCGAAGCATCAGAGTCAGCAGTTCCCAGTCCGGTCCCGCAAGAAATAAAAGATGTCCTGGACCAGTATGTCATTGGGCAAGAGGGTGCGAAGCGTGCGCTCGCCGTAGCGGTGTACAACCACTACAAGCGGGTCAACAACCAGGGCGTTCTCGACGAAGTCGAGATCGACAAGGCCAATATTCTCCTGATCGGGCCCACCGGGGTTGGTAAGACGCTGCTCGCCCAGACATTGGCTCGGATTCTCCATGTGCCGTTCACGATCGCGGACGCCACCACGCTGACCGAGGCGGGTTACGTCGGTGAAGATGTCGAGAACATCTTGGTTCGGTTGCTTCACGCCGCCGATTTCAACGTCGCCGAGTGTGAACGCGGTATCGTCTATATCGACGAAATGGACAAAATCGCGCGGAAGTCCGAGAACCCTTCGATAACCCGGGACGTTTCCGGAGAGGGTGTCCAACAGGCGCTACTCAAAATTCTGGAAGGCACGGTGGCATCGGTCCCACCTCAGGGGGGTCGAAAACATCCGCAGCAGGAGTACATCCAGCTCGATACACGCAACATCCTGTTCATTTGCGGGGGTGCCTTCGACGGCCTGGAAGAGATCATCGAGTCCCGACTCGGAAGACGACGCATCGGGTTTGGCGAGAAAGAAGCCTCCGAAGTGGAGCAGCGCGATGAGCTCCTGCCCTACGTCGAGCCGGAGGACCTTCAGCGGTTCGGGCTAATCCCCGAGTTGGTGGGACGCCTCCCGGTCGCGGTCCATTTGACCGACTTGGACGAGGACTCTTTGGTGAGGATCCTAGAGGAGCCGAAGAACGCACTCGCGAAACAGTATCGGAAGATGTTCGAACTCGAGGGCGTCGGACTCACTTTCGAGAAGGAAGCACTTCGGACCATCGCTAAGCAGACGCTGGACCGAGGTACCGGGGCACGGGGACTGCGCTCGGTGCTCGAGGACGTCATGCGCGACGTCATGTTCGAGATCCCCTCGAGAACGGACATCCGAGAGGTGGTCATTACATCGGACTGCATCGACAAGGACGTACCGCCTCTCCTAGTGCTCCACCCGGAAACGCAGAAGAAGGAAGCCTGATCCGCCCGGTGTGTTCGGTCACAAATCGGGCCTAGATTTTCGCCGTAGCTCTGCTTCTCTTCGGTAACCCTTCCCCATAGTTGTTTCCTAGCGTAGGATGCGCGCATCCGGCACAATCTCCCCGAGAGTGGCCGGCACAATGAATGCCCCGGTTCGGGTACGTTGATAACGCCGCAGGGAGCCGAATGGCGACACTGATCCGAGTCGACCAGACTCACGAGGTTCCAGACGAGCTTCCCGTTGTCGCTCTCCGGGATCTGGTCTTTTTCCCATACATGGTTCTGCCCCTGCTCATCGGGCGACCGCCATCCCTGGCGGCCCTCCAGGCTGCCGAAACCGGTGAAGGATACATCGTCCTCGTGGCGCAAAAGGACCTACAGGTAGAGGACCCCTCCAACGACGACGTGCACCGAATCGGCGTGGTAGCGCAGGCCTTGGAGGTTTCCCGTCTTCCGGACGGGAACGCACGTGTAGTGCTCGAAGGAGTCGGACGCTGTAGGCTTCGTCGGCTGGTGGATTCCGAAGCCGGCTTCTCCGCATCGATCGAGCCATTCGTGGCCGAGGAACGGGCTGATAGGGAGGAGACGAACGAAGAAGAAGCCACCGCCCGAGGTGTCCTTCGACTCTTCCACGAATATGTGCACCTGTGTGAGCGTGTCCCAAACGACGTGCTGAGTTCAACTTCGCTCGAGAGCGATCGGCTTCGCTCGGCCCATTTGATTTCTGGACACTTGTTGGTGCTTCCCAGCGAGAAGCAGGAGCTACTCGAATCTCCAGCGGTCGCGCCATATTTCGGCTTGTTGAGAGAGATCCTCGTGAGGGAACTGGAAATCTTGCGTATCGAGGAGAAGTTGGACTCCCAGATCCGCATGCAACTCGACTCCGATCACCGACAGCTGTATCTCCAGGAGCAATTGAAGGCGATCCGCCAGGAGCTTGGATCAGACTCCGCGGATGAGTGGTCCGACCTCGCAGCGTCGGTCGTGTCCGCCTCCCTTCCCAAGCATGCCCGTGAGAGGGCGGAACGCGAACTAAATCGCCTCGAAAAATTGAACCCGGCGGCCCCTGAAGCCGCAGTGATTCGTACCTACCTCGACTGGATCCTCGGCCTCCCGTGGACCGAACGGCGGGAGGACAACCTAGATGTCGAGCACGCGTCTGGTATCCTCGATGAGGCCCACTACGGCCTTTCCGAAGTAAAGGACCGGATCCTCGATCATATCGCTGTCCTGTCGCTCGTGGGCGAACTGAAAGGACCCATTCTCTGCCTGGTGGGCCCGCCCGGCGTCGGCAAGACCTCGCTTGGCCGAAGTATCGCCACGGCCCTCGGCCGAGAGTTCGTGCGTGTCAGTTTGGGGGGAGTACGAGACGAAGCGGAGATTCGCGGTCACCGACGTACGTACGTTGGCGCCCTGCCCGGCAGGGTGCTCCAGGGGATGCAGCGCTGCGGAACCACCAATCCTGTATTCCTTTTGGATGAAATCGACAAGTTGGCGAGTGATTTCCATGGCGATCCGGGTGCCGCCCTCCTGGAGGTGTTGGATCCGGAGCAAAACAAGACCTTCACCGACCACTATCTGGAGCTGGAATACGACCTCTCCGATGTTCTTTTCGTGGCCACCGCGAACACACTGGCCGGCATACCAGGACCCCTTCGAGACCGGATGGAAATCATCCGCCTTCCGGGATATTTGGACACCGAGAAGTTGGCGATCGCGATACGATTTCTTTGGCCCCACCAGGCCATGCGCCACGGCCTCCCTACAGACGTGGAGCTAACCAGAGACGCGGCCAAAGCCATCATCCGCCTGTATACGCGGGAGGCGGGCGTTCGGGAACTCGACCGCCGGATCTCCCGCGTCGCCCGCAAGATCGCCCGACGGACAGCGGAAAGTGGCTCTGCTGTCACCGAAGGCTCAACAATCGACGAGGGGGCGCTGAAGGCTCTTTTGGGCCCGCCCATCTATTTGGCCCGGAGCAACGACGACGAGGAGCGGTGCGGAATGGCGAACGGGCTCGCCTGGACCGAAGCAGGCGGTGAGGTACTCGACGTCGAGGTGGCGGTGGTCCCCGGTTCTGGCCAAGTACAACTTACAGGGACGCTCGGAGACGTGATGAAGGAATCCGCTTTCGCGGCAGTCACATACGCCCGTTCGCGGGCGCCCCGCATCGGACTCGATCCACAGTTCAACAAGGATGTCGACATCCACATCCACATCCCCGAGGGTGCAACCCCGAAGGATGGGCCCTCCGCCGGAATCACCATCGCCACGGCCTTGATCTCGGCCCTGACCGGGATTCCTTCACGGGCGGATGTGGCGATGACCGGAGAGATCACACTTCGCGGGCGAGTCCTGGCCGTCGGAGGGCTGAAGGAGAAAGCTGTGGCCGCGCTCCGCGAGGGGTTGAAAAAGGTCCTCCTGCCGGCGGCGAACGCGGCGGAGTTGGAACTCATGCCCGAGGAGGTCATCGAGGGTTTGGTGTTCGTACCGGTGCGTACGATGGACGAGGTGCTGACCGAAGCACTCACCTCGATGCCGGAAGGCAGGCGAAGCTTTCCAGAGGGGGGGAGTTCGGTCGGCACCCAGCTTTCACAGTAGCGTGGAGGTCCGGACCGTCGAGTTCGCCGGGAGCCTCTTCGAGGCCGGTGCACCCCTGCCAGGAGATCTGCCGCAGGTAGCCTTTTCTGGTCGCTCCAACGTTGGCAAATCGTCCCTCATCAACGTGCTCCTGCGCCGTACTCGGAAGAAGATCGCACGCGTGTCCGCCACGCCTGGCAAGACGCGATCGCTCAATTTCTATCTGGTGAACGACCGGTTCTTCCTGGTCGATCTCCCGGGCTTCGGCTTTGCCAAAGTCTCTTCTCGGATAAGACAATCCTGGAAAACTCTGGTAGAGGAATATTTGCTAGGGGAACCGAAACTCCGGGGCGTCGTACACTTAGTGGACTCGCGACACGACCCCACGGCCACGGACCTTGAGATGGTCGAGTTCCTGGCGGCGAAGGGGCTTCCGACCCTGGTGGTGCTTACGAAGATGGACAAACTCAAGCGTATGGCGCGTGAAGAAGCCTCGGCGACGGCCGTCGAGCAGCTGAAGATCGATGAGGATCAGGTGCTCGCGTTCTCATCGAAGACGGGCCAAGGACGTGAGGAATTGTTGGCCGCCCTGGACGACCTGATCAGCACCGACGAGATCGAACTGTGAGGGTTCGTTTCCGTGAACGCGTCACGATTGGGGCCCTTCTGGTCCTTTTAGGCGGCTGCGCAGGCGCCGAGGTCGGGTCGGGAGCAGGCCGAGCGGAGGCACCTTCCGCTAACGGTGGTGCAAGGGCCGGAGGGGGA
>JAPYQK010000161.1 GCA_029941275.1 Longimicrobiales bacterium
AGTCTGCACAGAGTGAGTTGCCGGCAGAGGGCACCTCTAGCGGTTTTGAGAGCGCCCTTCAGACTTTCTTGCCGAGCGGTCTCATGATCACGTATCCTGCCCGAGCACCCAGACAAAGGAGGCTCCCGAGATGACCAAGACCAAAACGACGACTCCGCGCTGGGCAATGGCGCTTGCGTGTGGAATCGTCGGTCTAGGGGCCCAGACCGGACTCGGGGCCTACACCGGTATCGAAGCCCAAACGACCCCCAGCGGTGTGAGAGTCGAACGTCTACTGGACGCACCCATCATCGCGCCCGGCCTACACCCGAGCATCGGAGAGAACATCCAGGGGCCAAGTGTGATCCGCGTCCCCGAGTGGATCGAGGATCGGCTCGGCGCCTACTATCTCTACTTCGCCGATCACAAAGGCACGTACATCAGGCTGGCTTACGCGGACGATCTGCTGGGTCCCTGGAGAATCCATGCTCCCGGAAGCTTGCAGATCGCCGAGTCGTACTTCGCGACAGCTCCACCAGAGGTGACGCCGGAGGAGGAAGCGCGACTCCGCGCGTTGCCTTCAGACCTGGGACACGACCGCTTCGTCGAGGCTACCACGCCGCACATCGCCTCGCCCGATGTGCACGTCGACGACGAGAATCGTCGCATCGTCATGTACTACCACGGGCTGGAGGGCGTGAGCCGACAACGCTCGCGTGCCGCCACATCCAACGACGGTATTCACTTCGAGGCGCACCCCGAGACGCTTGGCCGAACGTACATGCGGGCGATTCAGCACGACGGGTACACCTACATCATGTCGATGCCGGGGCAATTCTATCGATCGCGGCAATCGCTCAGCGGATTCGAGGAAGGGCCACGCCTCTTCAACGCCGACATGCGTCACGCGGCGCTGCTGAAGCGTGACGACACGCTCTACGTCTTCTGGACGCAGAAAGGCCATGCACCCGAGCACATCATGCTCAGCACGATCGACATCTCGCGCGACTGGACAACCTGGTCGGAGACACCCGGTGTGGAGGTGTTACGTCCGGAGTTCGATTGGGAGGGTGCCGACGCGCCCGTCGAACCCTCCGTTCGGAGCACCGCCTACGGGCACGTCAACCAACTACGTGACCCGGCGATCTACGAGGATGTGGACAGCGGGCGCATCTATCTGCTGTACGCGGTGGCGGGTGAGAGCGGGATCGCGATCGCCGAGGTTCACCTCGACAGATAGCGCCTAGCCGAGCAACTCCAACCCCTAGGCGATCTGGTCGGTTTCGAACAGCTTCGCCGCGATGCTGAAGAGCGTGTAGGTAGAGCCGGGAACCTCATCGATTAGGTCACCGATCCGCCGTGGACTCTGGAGCTTCGCCAACACGCCTCGTGCGATGGCGACCGTGTCGTCATCCTGCCAGCGCAGTTCTTCGGTGCGGGCCTTGTACGGTTTGTCCGGATCGGGAAGCAAGCGCCTGACGCGGCTCAACTCATAGACCAGGCGCGCCGATTCCATCAACAGGTTCATCGCCGACATGGCAATCTCGACCTTGCTGATGCTGTCGGGGTTGGGCTCCCTCACAGTGCGGAAAAAGAACTCGCCTTGGTCGTCGGAGTTGAACAGCTGATAAAAAGCCTCCTCGCCCTCCAGGAGGCCGCAGCGGGCCCGCTCCACGTCGCCATCCCGTAGGAGCACTTCGGCGAAGGTCTTGCCGGTTCCGTCCGCGATGCTCAGAACACCGGTCTGGCTCGAGGTGACGAGGGTCTGTATCACGGTGGGCAAGTCGAAGAATTTCATCTTGCCGGACAATTCTTTCTGCCGCTTCTGCCCGCGCATTTGGTTGATGAAGCCTTGGAGGCGCTTTGCGAAGACCTCGGCGATGTCCAGCCCGTACCCCGGAATCGAGCGTGCAAGCTCCTTGAACGCAGCTTTGGGAAGCGTGAGGACGTCGGCGAACTCCGGGACTCGGCCGGCGGAGCTCCGTCTCTTCCCAGTGAAAAGCGCCATGTCGCCGATCGCTTCCCCAGGGGAGATGTACGCCACCGGGGTCGGCTCAGGGTTGTCTGGAGTGGAGCGCACGACCTCGATCGCCCCGGCCAGGATCACGTGGATTGCATCAGGTGGATCGCCACCCTTGGATAGGTAGTCACCCTGATTCAACCGACGCAGGTGTCCCGCACCAATCACTCGCTCCAGATCTGCGTCAGACAACATTTCGAAGAGCTCGACGCATTGAAGCAGATGGACGATCGCAATAGGAGTGGGTTTGGGTTGTTCGGTCACGACCGGAGGAGGGTTCATTCTCTGAGGCAGTCTCGAAGTCCATCGTGGACGGTTTGTTCCTTGACGATTTTAATAGTGAATCCGGTGCGATGTCCTCCGCAATGATTATCGTCTTGGGGCGTCTCTCGCTTGCCGCTCCGTACGCCTCGGACGCATCTTCTCCGCCAAGTTCGACGCCATGGGACTTCGGGGAGACACGGGAGTCATCCTGGTAGAGAACTGGTTCTTGATGGAGAACTGGTTTGAGGAATTGAGGGAATGGGTGGGGAAACCCGCTGGCAACCCCAAAGCGAGGACAAATGAGAGTCACGACTACGAAAGGCGAGGCGGTCGAAGTGATTACGATCTCTTTAAGGGCCACTAATCCGACGCTGTTCGGGCGTGCGACCCTGATTCTGGTTGCTGCCACGACCACCCTGTTGCTCGGGACCTCCCTTACTGCCGCAGCCCAGGTCGGTCCAAACGACGAAGTCACCAGAGAACAATTCGACACCTGGATGACCGAGTTGTCCAACTGGGGCCGCTGGGGGGACGACGATCAGCTCGGCGCACTCAACTTGATCACGTCAGCCAAACGGGTGGCCGCAGCTCGTCTGGTACAGGCGGGGCGCACCGTCTCGATGGCCCGCGACATGACCGTTCAGCAACTCGAGAACCCCGACGCGGCGAGCGCAAACCGTGCTCCCGTGCTCGTGGGCTCCGTCCGCAGCGTCTTCGACATCAATCCTCAAGGCGGCTTCTTCTGGGAGCGCTACGAAATCGAATATCACGGCAGCCTCGTATCCCACGTCGACGCCCTCTGCCACGTGGCCTACAACGGCAAAGTGTACAACGGGTTCGATTTCGAGGCTGTCGCCTCCACCGATGCTGGCTGCACCGAGTTGAGCTCGGTCAACTTGAAGGACGGACTCGTCACGAGGGGCGTGCTGGTGGATCTGCCCGGGAAGGCCGTGCGTCGCGTCGACATTGAGGCATGGGAGCGCGAGACGGGCATCACGATCTCGTCGGGAGACGCGCTCTTCCTACGCACCGGCCGTGAGGTCGGACAATCGGGCGGATACCACCCATCGTTGATGCCGTTCTTCAAAGAGCGGGACATCGCGCTGCTGGGCTCCGACGTGCCCCAGGAGGGCGGCCAGGTCCCGGGCGTGCAAGTGCCGATCCACGTCTTCACACTGGTGAGCCTCGGCGTGCACCTCTTCGACAACCTGGGCCTCGAGGAGCTCGCCCAGACGGCCAACGAGTTGGGCCGGTGGGAGTTCATGTTCATGGCCTCACCGCACGTGGTGCCGAATGGGGCGGGCGCGGCGCTCAATCCGATCGCGGTGTTCTAGCTGGAAAACTGGTCAGGGTGTCCGAGAATGGGTGTAATTACACCATAAAGGTATAATTACACCATCTGGAGTCCGTCATGGCTCTCAACATCAAGAACCTTTATACAGGTGAATTCTAGAAAGTTTCTAGCAACTCCCTCAAGTGTTTCATGAGGTACGGCTTGGGTAGGAGAGCGTGAGCACCTTGGGCGGAAACTCAGCCGAATGCCCGGCCCAGCGCCACCCCACACTGCTCGAGCGCTTCGTTGGCCGCGTCCACCAACCCTCCCATCGTGATGAACCCGTGGATCATCCCCTCGTACTCGATGAACTCGGTCGGGACACCCGCGCCACGCAGTTTGTCGGCGTACGCACGGCCTTCATCCTTCAGCGGGTCGTATCCAGCAATGAGGACGACCGCCGGCGCGAGCCCGGCAAACTCATCGGCAAAGAGTGGCGATACGTTGAACGCACGACGATCCCCACCGCCGCTGAAATAGTGCGCCATGAACCAGTCCATCAGTTCATTGGTCAGCCGGTAGCCGTGGCCCAGGGTTTTATGTGACGGCATGCCGCCCGTGGCATCCGTGCCCGGATAAATGAGGAGTTGGCTTACGAGGGCGGGCGCGCCGTCCTGCTTCGCCAAGTGGCAAACGACCGCCGCCAAGTTGCCGCCGGCGCTGTCGCCCCCGACAGCCACGAGCGAGGGGTCCCCTCCCAGATCTGTCGCATGGTCCACCACCCAACGGGTCGCCGCCCACGCATCATCGACCGGGGCCGGGAACGGGTGCTCCGGTGCGAGACGGTAGTCCACGGACACGACGAGGCAGCCTGCGCTCAAACAGAGGCGACGACACGGTATGTCGTGCGTATCCAGATCCCCGATCACGAAACCACCCCCGTGGAAATAGACGAGAATCGGGAGAGGACCAGTGACATTTTCAGGGCGATAGAGGCGCGTCGGCATCTCGCCACCCGGGCCCGGGATCGAGCCGTCCTGTACTTCGACCCCGCCGGGCGGATCTCCAGCAGCCGCGGCAACCATCTCAGCATACTGAATCCGTGCGGCAGGCGGATCGAGGCTCTCCAAAAGAGGGCGGGTACTCCTCTCCGCGAGATCGAGTATCAGCTGAGCTTGTGGATCCAGGGTCATTTGGGCCTTCGCCGGCAGTAGATCAGTCGCCCGTCTCGGGATCTCGGCAATCGTCGATGATCTCGTCCCGAAACTCGTCCGGATCGTCGATGACTCTCCAGAAGTCCTCAAAGTAGTCTAGCGCGTCCTCGACGTCGTGTCCCAGAACGCTGTGGTCGGCGCAAGCGTCACCACATACAAAAGGAACACCGCACCGCCCGCTAACAGTCCCCAACGGTACGGCGGGTCAGTGCTGTCCTGCGCTGGGTCTCGACCTTCGAGGGTGAGCTCAACTTCGGCCTTGTTGCGCACATTGTTCTCACGGTTGGAGACTCCGAGTTGCTCGGGTACGCGTCTCCATGTGGGACTGTAACGGATTGAGGAGGGGTTGCCCCGGGGTCCACACGTTCAGATTCTGTGCTCACCGCACACGGTGCCGGCCGTGGGCCATCCTCGCTCTGCAGATCGAGGCGATGCGTTGACCACGCCCGTTCTGACCATCACGTTGTCCTAGGCGTCATGTCCCTATATTTAGGAGCCAGTTCAGTGTCATGGATCAGGCCGGAATGGAGGTCGAAATGAGCCGTCGTATCGCGCTACTCCTCGCTATTTTCTGCGCTATCGCCGCACCGGGCGTCGCCTCCGCCTCTGCGGAGCAGGCCACCCAAGCCGGCGCTTGGGAAGTCCCCCGGACGCCCGACGGCCGACCAGATCTTCAGGGGAACTGGACGAACGCGACGCTCACTCCTTTTGCCCGCCGCCGAGATCAGGGCCTCGTCTACACTTGGGATCAAGTCGCTGAGATCGAGCAGACAACGGGTGACTGCCCCGCCAGCCCGGGCACGGTCGCGTGCGGGAGGCAGGGCGGCTTTGGCCTGGGCGGCCAAGAATACAACGAGATCTATTGGGATCGGGGCTCGCGCGTAGCCATCGTCAACGGCGAACCCAGGGCCTCTCTGATTACGTTCCCGGCAGACGGTCGTGTGCCCTCCATTACGGACGAGGCTCGGGAACTCAGGTCCGAGCGCGGAGAGTTCAGGCGCCAGTTCGGCTCATACGACCACCCGGAGCTTCGACCACTCGCCGAGCGCTGCCTGGTTTCCTTCGGTTCCAATGCGGGCCCCCCGATGACGCCCAACGGTGGCTACAACAACAACTACACCATCGTACAGACCGCCGACCATATCATGATCATGGCCGAGATGGTCCACGACGCTCGGATCATCCGGATCGGATCAGGTCCACGGCTGCCCGCCCACATCCGTCCGTGGACGGGCGACTCATGGGGCCACTGGGAGGGTGACGTGCTCGTGGTAGAGACGACCAACATTCATCCCCTGCAGCAGTTCAACGGGAATTCGTCGGAGAATCTGACGGTACATGAGCGGTTCAGCCGGTCCGACGAGCAGACCATCCTGTATGAATTCACGATCGACGATCCGACGACGTACACCGAAATCTGGGGGGGCGAGATCCCCTTTATGAAGTTCGACGACAAGCTCTACGAGTACGCTTGCCACGAGGGCAACTACAGTTTGACAGGCGTCCTGAGCGGGGCGCGTTATCAGGAGAGGTTGGAAGCAGGGGGAAACTGAACTAGAGCGCGATAACGATCTTCCCAAGATGACTTCCGCTTGCCATGTAGTCGTATGCTGCGGATGCCTCTTCGAGGGGAAACACTCTGTCGACGACCGGGCGTAGCCGGTGTTCGGTGATAAAGGCGTTCATCGCCTCGAAATCCTCTCTGGATCCCACGTAGATCCCGGTCACCCGCGTGCCACGGCCGACGAACGAACCGAGCGGCATGTCGTTGGCGAAGCCTGAGAGCCCCCCGATGATCGCAATGTGGGCCCCGTATCCGAGGGCACGCATTGCGCGGGGAAGTGTCTCCTCGCCGCCCACCTCAAGTA
>JAPYQK010000162.1:0-5094 GCA_029941275.1 Longimicrobiales bacterium
GGATTGCCTAAGGGGCTTGTAGGGTCGCGCCGTTCCAATCGTGAACTCTTGCCGTGGAATAGGAAACGAATAAGCTGAAACCATACGACATATGACGAGTGAGGTACGCCCTTTCGAAGGAGGAGGGAGAATATGCGAACGGGCAGGCCATGACGGGACGAATCGGGCGGTCCACTCCGGTCATTCTCACGCTTACAGCCCTCTTGCTCACTTTGACGACCGGTGGGGGAGCGGCTGGCCCCGAGTTTCCGGCAGCCAAAGACGACGGGACGCAGCTCTCCCATTCTGCTGGGAGCCTGAGCACGCGCGCGGAGCAAGCCGTCCAGACCGCCAATGAGTTCGGCTTCGAGCTGCTCAGGCGGCTACACGCCGAACGGGAGGACGCCCGCGCCAACGTCTTCATCTCGCCACTCAGCGTCTCTTTGTCGCTGGGGATGCTGCTGAACGGCGCTGGCGGGGAAACCTTCGAGGCGATGGGAAGCGTGATGGGCCTGAACGGCCGTACCGTTGCCGAGGCCAACGAGGCGTATCAGGAGTTGATGGACCTTCTGGTGCGTATGGATTCCAGCGTCGAGTTGCGCGTTGCCAACCATTCGTGGCTGGACGAGGGGTTTCGTGTCCGACTGGACTACCGGAATCGTGTACAAGGGTTTTTCGATGCTGTGATCGAGAACGTACGTTTCGAGGAGCCCGAGATGGCCCGGGCGATCAACGGCTGGGTCAACGAGTCGACTGCCGGTCGGATCACGGAGATGGTTACGCCCGAAGAGCTCGGCGGTTTGGTGGCCCTGTTGGTCAACTCCATCTACTTCGAAGCGGAGTGGACCGACCCGTTCGACCCTGCCGAGACCGCCCTCGTGGAGTTTCGGCGGGCCGACGGGTCCATCGTGAGTGTACCGACGATGCGTCAGGAGCTGGACGCGCGCGTGGGCGGCGGTGAGGACTACGGAGAGGACTTCGTGGCCGTGGACCTACCTTACGGCGGCGAGGCCTTCTCGATGCTGGTGGTGGTCCCCGTGGGTGATGCGACGCTGTCGGGCCTGGTCGAGGGGATGGATGACCAACGGTGGCAGGAGGTGGTGGACGCGCTGCGAGGCGAGGCGCGAACCGAAGTCCGCCTACCTCGTTTCGAGTTGGCCTACGAAAAAGTCCTCAACGATGTGCTGAAGGCGATGGGTATGGAGGTGGCCTTCGATAGAGCGAGGGCCGACTTCGGCTGGCTGTTGGGGGACCAGACGCTCGGGGCGGCGCCGCATATCGGCTGGATGAAGCAGAAGAGTTTCCTGAGGGTGGACGAGGAAGGTACCGAGACGGCCGCCGCCACCGGTACGGCGTTTGCCACTTCGGGGAGTCCCACCCTCCAAGCCGATCGACCGTTCTTGTTCGCCATCCGCGAACGAGAGTCCGGAGCCATCCTCTTTTTGGGGACTGTGACCGATCCGATTGGTTGATGTCGACGGACCGTTTCTCGTTCGCGGCACGTGAACGGCAATCAGGAGCGATTATTTTTTTGGGAACGATGACGGATCCGATCGGCTGATCCGCGGCATGATCTCAGAAGGGACGCCCCGATGGCCACTCGTCATCCGAAATTTTTGATCCCCGGTGGCGATTGCCGGAGCGCCGTCAAATAACGGAAAGGAGTACGGGGACCCCGCTCAGGTTCGCCCCACCGTTCCGGCGTTCCGGGCGAAGCCGTGTTACCTAGCGAAGCTGTGTTACTCGTGTGGACCGATTGTGTCGGGCGTAAATCATCCCGCACGCGAAGCGCCTTCACGGTATGCGCGATCACATTGGTGGTCAGCCCATCCTTCTGAAGCCGTCCCCGAACCACCAGAAACGGCTCCAGCCGCACCGTCGTTCGGCATTTTTCGTAGATCTTGGGTTTTACGATCACGTTGATCGGGCCTGACTCGTCCTCCATCAGAACAAAAACGAAACCGTTCGCCGTTTGCGGACGCTGACGAGCCACGACAAGACCAGCCACCGTGACTGTGGAGTTATTGGGAAGATCTGAGAAACAATCCCCGGTCACGGTTTCTGCGGGAAGTTCATCCCGAAGCAACGAGAGGGGATGAAGGTTCGTGGAGAAGCGGAGCATGCGGTACTCCGCCACCATCCGCTCCGAATCGTCGAGGTCGGGGAATTGAATGTGTGCATAAGGGTCTTCCAACCCGAGTTCTGTTTGGGGATGGTCGTCCCGGCCGCCGCTCCGCCCCGTGTCGTCTTCAGGGCCCAGCCAGAGTCCTGCCTGCCACAGGAACTCTCTCCTCGTCAGACCGAAGCTCTCGAACCCACCCACCCAGATCAGGTTTTCGATGGCGGGCCTCTTCAGCGACGCGGGTGTTCTCCTGAGGAAGTCTGAGAGAGAGAGGAACGGTCCATGCCGCCCTCGTTCCTCCACGACACATTCGGCGATGTCCGCGCCCCAGCCACGAACGAACCCCAGACCGACCCGGATGTCGGACTCCTCGGGTGTGCACTTCACCCGGCTGTGGTTGACGTCGGGCAGGCGGATGCCGATCCCACGACGTCGGGCGTCCCGCCCCAGGGCATCCAGAGAGTAAAAACCCATCGGTTGGTTGTTGAAGAGCGCCACGTAGAACTCGGTACCGTAGTAGTAACGCAGCCAGACGGATTGATAAGCCAGCAAACCGAAGGCGGCGGCATGGGACTTCGGAAATCCGAACTCGCTGAAAGCGGTTACTTGCTGAAAGACCTTTTGAGCCGTGGTTTCATCGACGCCGCGCGCTCCGGCTCCGTCGCGAAAGGCCTCCCAGTGAGCGTCCATTGCCTCCTTCGAACGTTTCCGGCTCATCGCCCGCCGGAGGCCCTCTGCTTGACCGTCCGAGAATCCCGCGAGCGCTTGGCATACCTGCAGCACTTGGTCCTGGTAGATGATGACACCCAATGTCTCTCCCAGGGCCCCTTCCAGGAGAGGATGATCGTACGGGACTTTGAAGTTCGGATCTTCGCGGAGCAGCTCACGCCGGCGCACGTATGGGTTGACCGCGCCCCCCACGATGGGGCCGGGCCGGACGATGGCCACTTGGACGGCCAAGTCTTCCAGATTCCGAGGCTGAACCCGCCGAAGCATCTGGATCTGGGCCCGGCTCTCCACTTGGAACGTGCCGATCGTGTCGCCCGTGCAGATGTGTTCGTACAGCGCTTCGTCGGCATAGTCGATCCGGGAGAGATCCGGCGCCCGTCCGTGTCGCTCCGAGATCAAGTCCACGGCTTCTTCCACCAAGGAGAGCATACCCAGCGCGAGAAAGTCGATTTTGATGAACCCCGCGTCGTCGCAGGAGTCCTTGTCCCACTGGCACAACACACGACCCTCCCAAGCCGCGGGCTCCAGCGGCACGATTTCCACCAACGGACGGCTCGAGATGATCATGCCACCCACGTGCTGGGAGATGTGGCGGGGAAGGCCTTTGATGTCGTCAGCCAACTCGCAGAGTGCTTGCCACAGCGGTGAACCGGCTTTCTCCCGGAACTCGGGCAAACGTTCGAGTTCTGCGAGCAGACCTCCGCCCGAGCGATGTTCGGCCAACTTGGAGAGTTTCTCCAGATCCCCCATCGGGAGGTCGAGGGCTTTGCCGATTTCGCGGAGCGTCGATTTTAGACGGTACGTGGGAAACGTACACACGAGCCCCGTGTGTTCACCTCCGTATTGTTCGTAGACACGCAGAATCAGCTTTTCCCGGATGTCCCGTGGAAAGTCGAGGTCGATGTCCGGGACGCTACGCATGGCTTCGTTCAGGAAACGGCCCAGAAAAAGATTCGTCTTGACGGGATCGACATGTGAGAGGCCGATCAGGTAGCAGATGATCGACGACACCGAGGAGCCCCGCCCGCGTCCAGGAGGTAGGCCGGCGTTGGCTCGCGGGGCTCCACCACGGATCTCGACGGCCACCTCTTTGGCCAACTCCATGATGTCCCGGTAGACCAGGAAAAAACCCGACAGGCCATGGCGGTCCACCAGTCTGAGTTCCTCGTAGAGCCGTTCGCGAGCATCCGCTTCCAGCTTGGAACCGCGGTAGCGCTCGTCGATTTTAGCGAGACAGACGGCCTTGAGCGTTTCGACCGCTCCCCCGTGCTCGCTCCCGTCGAAGTCCGGAAACGTGTATCCCAGGTCTTTGGTCAAGTCGAAGGCGGCGCACCGTTCGGCGATCTCCAGGGTGTGGGCGAGGGCGTCGGTACGGCTGCTGAAGCGACGGGCCATTTCCTCCGGCGCAGCCAAGTAGAATCGTGCGTTGGCACGGCGTTGTTCGTGCGAGCCATTCAGCGTCGTCCGATTTCGGATGGCCACCAAAACATCCTGAAGACGGTGCCGCTCGGGGCGGTGATAGTGGACGTTACCCGTAGCGACCACGGGAATGTCGAATCGGTCGGCGAGCCGGCCGAGGCTCCGGTTCCGGTAGCCGTCCCCTTTCTGTTCGTTGTCCTGAAGTTCGACGAAAAGGCCCCGATATCCGAAAGCAGACTGCAGCCGTCGTATGAGAAACTCGGCCGTGGCTACGCTGTCTTCCAGCGCCCTCGAGAGCGGACCACATAGGCAGCCGGTGAGAGCGATGAGACCCTCCGTACGTGCGAGGAGGGACGACAGAAGAAGGGTGGGCCGGCAACGTTCACTGTGCAGATGTGCCTCACTCAGGAGCCGACAGAGGTTGGCGTAACCGGCCGGGGTTTCGGCCAGCAGAGTCATGTGGCAGCCCCGGGTGAGCGGGTCACCGTCCGAATCGCCCACGCCCAATCCGTCCAAACCCTCGGGGATTCCCGTAATGTCCAGAGCCACCGTGATCTCCGCGCCCGTGATGGGTTGAAGTCCTTCGACACGGGCCGACTGGGCGAATTCCATGGACCCGTACAGGCCGTTGTGATCCGTGAGTGCCATGGCCGGATAGCCCAACTCGAGGGCCCGCAGGACCAACTCTTCCGGATGCGAGGCTCCATCCAGGAAAGAGAAGCCGGAGTGGCAATGGAGTTCGATGTAGGGAGGTGTGGACACTGTTTCGGTTTTTGTTCGGGTTAACTCGAATCATAGACCCGAAACCGATGGGGTGCAACGGCGACGCAACAACAGTGACGCAT
>JAPYQK010000162.1:5194-6616 GCA_029941275.1 Longimicrobiales bacterium
CATGGTGGGGCGGGGGTCGTTCACCGAGTCGTTCCCTCTCTTCGGCCAGGATCTCTCGGACTACGACGAGTTGTTCTCCGAGAATCTAGACTGGCTTCTGAAGGTGCGGGCGCAGGAACGGATCACTTGGTCGGGCAGGCATCGGTCCCCGATTGACGACCGTGCCGTATATCCCCGGCCCTTCCAGGACCCCATGCCCGTCTGGATTGCCGTCGGGGGGACGCCCCAGTCGGTCAAGCGGGCCGCCACGTTGGATCTTCCAATGGCCTTGGCCATCATCGGAGGGGCTCCCGCCCGCTTTCGGCATGTGGTGGACCTCTACCGTGAAACCGCGGAGCAGGCCGGGCACGATCCGGCGACACTCCCCATAAGCATCAACGCACATGGATTCCTTGCGGATGACGCCCGTAATGCTGCGGAAATAGCCTTTCCCCCGTTCGCGGAAACAATGACACGGATCGAGCGAGAGCGTGGTTGGCCGCCTACGAGCCGTGCTCAATTCGACGCGGAAACCACACTCCGAGGGGCGGCCTTCGTCGGGAGTCCCCAGGAGGTCATCGAAAAAATCCTCTACCAGCACGAGATTTTCCAGCACCAGCGTTTTCTGCTCCAGTTGACCGTCGGGCCCATGCCTCACGCTGAGGTCATGCGGGCCATCGAACTTCTGGGAACCGAAATCGTGCCCGTCGTGAAACGCGAGATCGGGACCGATGACTCCCCCGGAGCGGTCTCTGCGATTAGATTTTTTTTACACGATACAAAACCTGTGACTACGTTGGGTATTACCGTTCATCGCCAGGACCATGAAAACCGTGTTGAAGGGGAGGCCGTATGCTACACGTTCCCAGGGCCCCAATGATGGCGCGCGGCCTGCTTAAATCTGCCCTTGTGATCTGGCTGCCGTTTCTGGGAGGCCTTATTGCGCCCCTTCCTTCGCATGCCCAGACCGCTCTCGAGATCATCGACCGGGTCGACCGTCTCATGAGAGGTGAGTCGAGTATAGCCCGCATCACGATGGACATTCAGACCGAGAACTGGGACCGGTCGTTGACCATGAGCGCCTGGTCCCTCGGCACTGAGCACGCCCTCATTCGAATCGAGACGCCGCAAAAGGAGGCCGGAACCGCCACACTCATGGCCGATCAGGAAGTCTGGAACTACCTGCCGCGCGTGGACCGCACGATCAAGGTGCCTTCTTCGATGATGATGGGTTCCTGGATGGGCTCGCACTTCACGAATGACGACCTCGTGAAGGAGAGCCGGCTCATCGACGACTACACGATCGAAATCGAGTTCGAGGGGGAACGAGACGGGGCGGAGGTTTGGGAATTCCTCCTTCTGCCGCGGCCCGAAGCTCCAGTCGTCTGGGGAAAGATCCGTTACGTGGTGAGGAAGGAAGACTTCATGCCCACGTGGATCCGA
>JAPYQK010000163.1 GCA_029941275.1 Longimicrobiales bacterium
GTCTTGAGCGGCCAGCAGCACCGCGGTGGCGCGGGCGGGCCCTGTCTTGACGTCGCCGAGCAACTCGCGGGAGGCCAGGCGTCGCTCGTGGAGCATTCCGCGACTTCGGTGATCCAAATCGGGAAGCTCGAGCAGCGTCGATCCAGAGAGGAGTTCGACCTGGTCCATCGCCTTACGGGTCTGCTCGAGCACCGCCTCGCGGTCGTTCACTCGTGCTCGCGGCCCGAACGCGTGACCTTGGAGATTCCGAGCGAGCCGAATCCGTGTAGAAAGCACCACACCGGCACGGTCTCCGCTGGCGTCGAGCCATCCGAGGCCGTGGTTTGGGAGTGTATGAAAGTCGCTCATGGTGGTGATCAGCTCCCCGCTGGCTCCATTCCACGGATTTTGTCACGAATCCCCGCGGCCCTTTCGAAATCTTCGGCATCCACGGCACGCTGGAGTTTGTGACGGAGAACCTCGACCTGCTTCTCTACCTCCGACGCAGCCGAATCTGGCGGTAGGTAAACCTTGCCCACGTGTTGGGTGCTTCCGTGCACACGGCGTAGAAGGCCTCTAAGGTAGGATTCGTACGTCGTGTAACAGTGCGGGCAGCCCAGGCGACCCACCTCGCGAAAGTTCGCGAAAGTCAGGCCGCAGAACGTACACGGGCCCATCGCTTCCGCGGGATCCTCGACCCCGGGCGCGTCGGTCAGTTGGGCCAAGAATCCCGTGAGAGGAACGTTCATGGGTTCCTCTACACCCTCCACACCCTTCACGGCCGCACACTTCTCGCAAAGGTGTGACGTTTTCATCTCGTTGTTCACGATCTGGGTGAGGTGCACCACCGCATCGGCGGCGTCACACTGGTCACAAACTTTCCGGGACTCCTTACCTTCCATCGATCATCAAGCCCGAGCGACTTCGTGAAGCCGACCGTCCCTCAGTTCAAGAATCCGATCGGCTCGACGTGCCAGCTCCTGGTTGTGTGTTACGAGAACCATACCGAGATCCTGGCTCTCCCGAAGATTGAACAAGAGGTCGTGCAGATCCTCACTCGTCTGTGTGTCGAGGTTCCCCGACGGTTCGTCAGCCAAGAGCAGCGGTGGCTCGGCCGCTAGAGCCCGCGCAACCGCAACGCGCTGTTGTTCTCCACCCGAAAGTTGGCTCGGACGGTGGGACAAGCGCTCCTCGAGTCCGACCACCGTCAGGAGCTCACGGGCCCGCTCCTTCGCGGCCCCTCGTTGCCGTCCCGCGATCAGACAAGGCATCATTACGTTCTCCAACGCCGTAAACTCTCTGAGGAGGTGATGGAACTGGAAGACGAATCCGACACAGCCGTTTCGCATCCGGGCCAGTGCGTCTCCATCTACCTCCGATACGTCTAGGCCTGCGAGGAAGACGCCACCGGACGTCGGACGAGCGAGCGCGCCCAACAGGTGCAGAAGCGTAGACTTCCCCGCGCCACTGCTTCCCACAATGGCGACTGCTTCTCCTGATTCAACGCGTAGATCTACCCCCCCCAATACCGTGAGTTCACTGCCGTCCCCTCCGACAAAAACCTTGTGAATCGCACGGGCCTCGACCGCAGGCACGGTGCCGGAGCTGGGTCGCATCACGGGCTCATTCATGTCGAATGGACTGGACGGGCTGCAACTGAGACGCTTTCAGGGCGGGATAGATCGTGGCGAGGAACGCGATGAGAAGACTGACGGCAACGATCGACGCGATATCGCTGAAGTGGATCGAGACAGGCAACTTCTCGACGAAGTAAACGTCGGGGGGAATCTTGATCACCTCGAAGGTGTCCAGCACCCAAGCGATCACCAACCCGAGACTCGTCCCGAGGATCGTGCCGACCACTCCGATCGAAAGCCCTTGCAGCATGAAGATCCTGAGAATCATCAGATCGGTCATACCCATCGACTTGAGGATGCCGATCTCGCGCGTGCGATCCACCACCACCATCACCAAAGTGCTCACGATGTTGAACGCCGCCACGACCACGATCAGCGTCAAGATCACGTACATCGCGAGCTTCTCGAGCTCGAGGGCCGAAAAAAGAGCTGAGTTGGTGGTCGTCCAACTAATCGCCTGAAAATCCGGCCCCAGAGTTTGCTGGATGAGGCCCGCCACCTGACCCGCTTCGTCGGGGTCCTGCACTCGCACGCTGAGCATACCCACCTGACCCGCATCCAGAATGCCCAACTGGTCCTGCGCGGCGTCGAGCGGCACGTAGATGTTCTTGATGTCGTAGTCGTACATGCCGGTCTCGAAAGTCCCCGTGACCTCGTACAGGCGAATGCCGGGGGTCGGCATGCCCATCGGGTCAACGGTGAGATTTTCGAAGGAGACCAGCGTGAGCGTGTCGCCCGTGAACATGCCCATGCGGGCCGCAAGCCGGTTTCCCATCACCGCGGGAGGAAGCCCCGAGGCCGTCGGACGAAGGTTATGAACGCCGTCCTGGATTCGGGCTTCCATCTCGGTTACGGGTGGCCCCTCGGGGTCGATCGCCACGCCGTACAGGTCGGCGGGCTGAGAGTACTGTCCTCGCAACGCCGATACCGAGGTGAGCAGTAAAGGGGCGACGGCCTCGACACCCTCGACCTTGCGGACTTCATCGGCCCACTTCTCCCAATCGTCCATCCTGAGGCTGGAGCCCCACTGGAGGACCTGCACGTGGGCCGAAGACTCCAAGATTTTTCCTTTGAGGTCCTCCTGCATGCCCGACATCACGCCGATCACAACGACGAGCGCGCTCACGCCCACCGTCACCCCACCCAGTGCGATCCAGGTGATGAAGGAAAAGAGTCTGGCCTTACGCCTAGAGGACAGGTAGCGTCGCGCAACGTACCACTCCAATCCCCGAACGGGTGGGGGAGA
The DNA here is from genome assembly GCA_029941275.1 of Longimicrobiales bacterium. Taxonomy (GTDB): domain Bacteria; phylum Gemmatimonadota; class Gemmatimonadetes; order Longimicrobiales; family Gaopeijiaceae; genus UBA822. The sequence goes on from JAPYQK010000163.1 coordinate 2,863, forward strand.
CGGCACGTCAGAGCGTCCAGACATCACTCGTCCCTGAGCGTCGGGAAAAGAATCACGTCACGAATCGACGGTTGGTCCGTGAGAAGCATCGTCAAGCGATCGACCCCCATGCCCAGGCCTCCTGTCGGGGGCATGCCGTACTCGAGGGCTCTCAGGTAGTCTTCGTCGATCGGATGGGTCTCCTCGTCGCCGGCCTCCTTGAGTTTACCTTGTGCCTCGAAGCGTTCCCTCTGATCGATCGGGTCGTTCAACTCTGAAAAGGCGTTGGCGATTTCCTCGCCGGCCACGAAGAGTTCGAAGCGTTCGGTGAGGTCGGGATCGTCGCGGTGGGGCTTCGCGAGGGGACTTAGCTCTTTGGGGTGATCCATCACAAAAGTCGGCTGGATGAGCTTCGGCTGAACCAGCTCTCCAAAAAGTTTGTCGATCAGTTTTCCCCACCCTGCCCCATCCAGATCCGACAAGTTCAGGCGCTCCGCATGGCCTCGTAGATCGTCCGTGGAAAGAGCGCGGACCTCGGCCCCGAGCGCTTCGGAGAGGCTGCTCAGCATCGCCACCCTTTGGAACGGTCCCGAGAAGTTGATCTCCTGGCCTTGGTAGACGACCTCCAGCGAGCCCGTGGCAGCCCGAACCACGTGCTCCAACATTCGTTCCGTCAGATCCATCACGCCCCGATAGTCGATAAAGGCGATGTAGAATTCGAGCATCGTAAATTCAGGATTGTGAAAACGATCGATCCCCTCGTTACGGAAGTCCTTACAGATCTCGTAGACACGCCCCAGGCCCCCGACGATTAGGCGCTTGAGGTACAGCTCGTCGGCGATTCGCAGGTACAAAGTCCGGTCGAGCGCGTTGTGTTTCGTAAGGAAGGGCCGCGCCGCGGCTCCACCGTAGAGGGGCTGGAGCGCCGGCGTCTCGACTTCGAGGAAGTCTTCTGCGTCCAAAAAGCTCCGGAGCTCCGAGATGATCTTGGCTCGAGCCCGAAAAATGTCTCGCACCTCCGGGTTGACCGCTAGATCTGCATACCGCTGACGATATCGAGCCTCCTTGTCGGCGAACCCGCCATGGGTACTCCGTTCCCCCGTCTCTGCGTCCGTCTCTGTCTTCCCGAGCGGCAAGGGCCGTACGGACTTTGAGAGCAACGTCCACTCCTGAACGCGCACTGTGACTTCTCCCGTGCGGGTGCGGAAGAGGACACCCTCGACTCCGAGCCAGTCGCCGAGGTCGAGAAGCTCGAGCGTTTCGAACCGCTCATCTCCCAGTTGGTCCTTCCGGAGGTAGATCTGGACCTGACCCGTGCGGTCCTCAAGATGCGCGAACGCACTCTTCCCATGAGATCTGTAGCTCGTGATGCGCCCTGCGACCGAAACCCGTTCGCCGCGCCCGTCGTCATCCAGCTCGCCGGCCTGCTCGGCACGGTCGAAAAGTGAGATCGTATGCCGCGCGAGATGGCTTTGGTCATACGCATACGGGTACGGCTCCACGCCGCTCGCCCGGATCGCCTCCAGCTTTTCTTGACGGTGCCGCCTTACCTGGCTCAGCTCTGAGGCCACGGGCGTTTGAGAAGCATTCACTTCAGCCTCCCCGTCCTCTACGGATTCAGTCAATTCCCGGCTCCCTGCCCGGCGGATTGCTTCAGATACGCCTCGATGAACGGATCGAGATCGCCGTCCATCACCTTGTTCACGTCGCCTACCTTCAGTTCTGTCCGGTGATCGTTGACCATAGTATAAGGTTGGAAAACGTACGAGCGGATCTGGTTCCCCCACCCGATCTCCGTCTTGGTGGCTTCGATCACCGCCTTTTCCTTTTCCTTTTCTTCCTGGGCCCGTTCGTAGAGACCAGCTTTGAGCATTTTCATGGCGGTCGCCCGATTCTTATGCTGGGACCGTTCTTGCTGGCAGGAGACTACGATTTTCGTCGGAAGGTGGGTGATCCGAATAGCAGAGTCCGTCTTGTTCACGTGCTGCCCCCCCGCTCCGGAAGCGCGGAACGTGTCGATCCGTAAGTCGGATTCGTCGATTTCAATTTCGACTTCGTCGTCGACTTCCGGATAGATGAAGACACTCGCGAAAGAGGTATGCCGACGGGATTGGGCGTCGAAAGGTGAGATGCGCACGAGACGGTGCACACCCTTCTCCGCTCTCAAATAGCCGTAGGCGTCATCCCCGGACACCTCGAGCGTAACGCTCTTGATGCCCGCCTCTTCTCCCGGTTGCAAGTCAAGCACAGTGACGCCGTATCCGCGCCGCTCGGCCCAGCGTGTGTACATCCGACTCAGCATCTCGGCCCAGTCTTGGGACTCTCGCCCGCCCGCCCCTGGGTGGATCGTAAGTAAGGCGCCCCTGTGATCGTCCGCCCCCTGTAGCATGGTGCGAATCTCAAGCGCCTCGCCCCGTCGTTCGACGTCGCTGATCTCGCCGAGCCATTCCGCCTCGAGCTCTTCATCCGGGTCGACCTCGAGGAGCGTCCCCAATTCGACGAGCTCCGTGGACTTTTCATCCAGTTTCTTCCAGGGGTCGACCCAACTCTTCAGACGATTCGACTCCGCGATAATTTCACGCGCTTGATCTTGGTTGTCCCAAAATCCCGCACCGGCCATCTCCTTATCGAGTTCGCCAATCCGCTCGCTCTTGCCGGCAACGTCAAAGATACCCCCGAAGATCGGAGATACGTGCGCAGATCACTTCTAATCGCTGGAGCCCTTCTTTGGTCGTGGCCACGCTGCTGGCTCGTCCTGAATATTGGTTCAATGCAAGAAGGGACCGCCCGAAAGGACGACCCCTCGACCGCGAAATATATTCCACCCCCGCAAGGGGTTCAACGGGCCCCCAAAAGGGCTTCAACGTGCCTCTCGGCGGGCTTCTTAAGTGTTGAGGCTGAAGACGGATTGTCCTTCGGCTAGGATCGAGTTGAGGGCATCGTTGAAAATCGTGCCTTGGGCCATCACATCGGGCTCGACCTGCTCCTGGTACTCCTTCAGGGACTTCGCAATCTCCTCGCCAAAAACCTCCTCCAGCGTACCGGCGGCAAGAGCGTCCTTATGCTTTTCGGGATTGTAGGCGATCAAATCGGAGGCCAGGCTCCGGGCCAAACTCTTCGCCTTGTCCGCAGGGCTACGCCGACCGAATCGAATGGGCCCCGAACTCTCCGGGGCTGCCGGAGGCTCTGTCGGTGCTGGTGTGGGCGCTGGCCCTGCCGGAGCTGGTGGGGGTGCGGCGGGCTCTGCCACGATCGGTTGAAGCGGGGCCTCTGGCGCCACCGGTGCGGCGGTCGGCGCTTCCGCCACAGGCTCGGGCGTCGTTGGCGGCGGAACGAATTCCGCGGTCGGCTCCAGTGCCCCGAAAGTCTCACCGGTCACTTCCGCAACAGGCTCATCCGTCACGACTGGAGCGTCTAACGTGGGAAGACCCGCGGCTCCGGACGCAGGAGGGTCTGCGACCGCGATCGACGGTGCTGCAACCGCCGCAGTTGCATCGGGCCGATCGACGTCGAAAATCTCTGGGCACATGTTGCACTGTGCGCGGACGCCCCCTTCCGGGACCTTGGCGGCGTCGACGGGAAAGGACATCCCACAGGACGGACAAGAAACCGTAAAGGTCATGGCTGTTCGACTTCTTCTTTGAATGGCCGCCGCCGGTCCACTGCGTAAAC
>JAPYQK010000164.1 GCA_029941275.1 Longimicrobiales bacterium
GGCGGGTAGTGGATGGAGCGTTCCCTCTTCGTCACGGTTGAACTGCATAAAGACCAGATTCCACAACTCGATGAAAACCCCGCGCTCCCCGAGTTCCACGAACTCCTCGAGGGTCGGCGGTCTCTGCCGTTCCTCGACTGACCGGAGATCGTAGTGCAGTTCCGAACACGGGCCGCACGGTCCGGTGTCGGCCATCTGCCAGAAGTTGTCTTTGTCCCCGAGCCGGAAAATCCGTTCCGGTGCTACACCTACGACGTCCTGCCACAAGTCGAACGCCTCGTCATCCGAGTGATGGATCGAAATGAAGAGGCGCTCGGGATCCAACCCCAGTTCGCCGACCAGGAAGTCCCAGGCGTAGGCGATCGCGTCCCGCTTGAAGTAATCCCCGAAAGAAAAATTACCCAACATCTCGAAAAAGGTGTGATGCCTTGCTGTCCTCCCCACCTCTTCGAGATCGTTGTGTTTGCCACCCGCGCGCACACACTTCTGGGACGTGGTCGCTCTCTTGAACGGAACCTCCTCGATCCCCAGAAAGACGCCCTTGAACTGGACCATCCCTGCGTTCGTGAATAGCAGGGTCCGATCGTTCTTCGGAACGAGGGGCGAACTCCCCTGCACGACGTGGTCGCGCGAGCGGAAGAATGCAAGAAATTTCGTTCGGATTTCAGATGTGGTCATTGTGCCTGCCGTTGGGCGCCTATAGTGGCCCATTATAACGACATGACTGCCTCAGCCGAAACGCGGGGAGACGGCCGAGAAATGATACGGAAAAAGCCCGGCCTAGCCGGCCGGGCTTTTCCACCTTCCTGGATAATGAACCGCTATTGAGCTTGGCTCAGCCCGCCCCCATTTGCCACGGCCTCCTGTAAAGCTTCTTCCAGGACCTCCTCGACTTGCGGATCGTCTCCCAGACCGATGGACGCGCGCACGCGCGCATCCACCTCCTCAAGCACATCCGCGTTCTCTGTGAGGAAGTCCCGAGAGTTCTCTTTCCCCTGTCCGAGACGAAGATCCCCATACGAATACCAGGACCCGGCTTTTTCGATGATTCCCTCTTCGACACCGATGTCGATCAGCAAGCTCTCATGGCTGATTCCGACGTTGTAAAGGATGTCGAACTCGGCCTGCCTGAAGGGTGGGGCGCACTTATTCTTGACCACTTTTACGCGCGTCCGATTCCCGATGATATCTTGTCCGTCCTTGATCGCGCCGATACGACGAATGTCCATGCGCAAGGACGCATAAAACTTCAATGCACGGCCTCCGGTCGTCGTCTCGGGACTGCCGTACATCACCCCGATTTTTTCGCGGATCTGGTTGGTGAAGATCACGGACGTCTGAGAGCGAGCCACGGCGCCTGTGAGTTTGCGAAGTGCCTGACTCATCAGCCGAGCTTGGAGGCCGACATGCGAGTCACCCATCTCCCCTTCGATCTCCGCTCTCGGGACCAACGCTGCAACCGAGTCGATGACGACGACGTCAATGGCGTTGCTCCGGATCAGCACTTCGGCGATCTCCAGCGCCTGTTCTCCCGTGTCCGGCTGGGAAACCAACAGGTTGTCCACGTCGACACCGAGTTTGCGAGAATACCCCACATCCAAAGCATGCTCGGCGTCGATGAACGCCGCGATTCCGCCTCCCCGCTGCGCATTGGCGATGACATGAAGGCAAAGCGTGGTCTTACCACTAGACTCGGGGCCATAGATCTCGGTGATCCTCCCCCTTGGAATCCCACCGATGCCTACAGCGGAGTCGAGATTGATCGCACCGGTACTGATCGACTCGATTTCCACTTTCATGGCATCGTCGCCCATCCACATGATGGCGCCCTTCCCATGAGCACGTTCGATCTGGGTGAGGGCCGTCGTGAGCTCCTTTGAGCGCTTGTCGCTCACGTCATCTTTGGGTTGAACCATTGCCATTCAGTCCTCGCAGATTTCGGGGGTCGGCACCTATTCTACAACACCCGAAGATAAAACGAAAGTACCCGTCGACATCGACGGTCGGACTAAGAGGATACGAAGGCAGACGGGGCGGAGAAATGTCTCTTCGAGACATTCGCTGGGACCCGAAAGTCACGGACGAATCATCGAGGTCGCAGCGAGTACGGTTGCCATACCCCTGGGCGCACGGGGACGTAAATCTCCTCGGGTCGGACAACGGCAGCCCCTCCCACGAAAACCGGAACTCCCAAGTGTTCGCCGACACGTCGGATGTCCTCACAGTCCAGCCCGACCTCGTCGTCTCCCCTGTCGTACGATCCTGACCCATATGCGATCGGTTCCCCTGATTCGAACCACTCCGTGTTCGTGGCATAGACTCCTGCGAGGACGACGGCAGGCCGCAACTCACTCAACGGAGTGCGAGACGGCCCGACTAGCGTGTCACCCGCGGTCGTCAGAAGCACGTCGATCGAATTCCCCGTAGACAGACAGATCGTCGCGGCCAATCCAGTTGGCTGCGGGGGAGCCTGGACCCGAGTGACCACCACCGTGTCGGGTGGGGCCGCGGGCAATACGACTACCCTGGGGTCGGGCCGGTCGCGAAGAGACGCTTTGCAGAGTCCGCTCCCGCAAAGAGCCACCGAGGCGCTGACGCCGAACTTTCCGCTTCGGTACACCGTGGTGGGCGACGAATGATTCACGCCGAGGACGTGGGCGCCCAACCTCACCCCGCTCACGTCGACTTGAGTGCCCACATTCCAGTCGAAGCCGTTGTACTCGGTCATGAACGTGACCATTCGGCTCTCGGCCACGTCCAGGTTCCAGGCCACGCCGGCGAACCAGCCACCGCTGTCGCCCGACGTATACCAATCGAGTCCGCCCCCCTCCTTGAAGAGCCCGCCCCCCCAACCCGCGGTGAAAGAAAAATCGTGCTCCGGCAGGAAGGCCGACGAAAAGCCGGGCAAGTCCCATCCCGCCACGGCGTATAAGGAAAAGCCGGTATTCATGCTTCTCGAACCGAGTTGGCCTCGGAACCGGCGGTCCGGTCTGCCGAGGCGGTTGGGGGCGTACTCGATCCCATCGCCAAAGTCCGGGCTCCTCGCATAGCGGCCTCCCACCGCCAATCCGATTGGCTGCGTCTGAGGACTCAGGATGGAGAGCCGACCGAACGCCCCCCAAAGGGTCCCACCATCTCCGGCGTCGCCCAGGGATTGGATGTTCGCCCCGAACTCGAACAGGTCAAAAAAGCCATGCGCTACCGCAAAGTCACCGTTCCAGCCGCCGGCGAATGGCTCCGTGCCTGTGATGTCACCCATGAGATCCGTCGTGACATCCGTCTCGTTACGGGCCCAGAATCCGGAGTACGTGACCGTCAACGCGCGATGGGCCAAGACCCCGGCGACCGGAATGTCCATCAAACCCGAGCCATGGCGGAGCGTGCTCGGGACCTTGGTCGTCTGAGCGGCGAGGCCGGAAGTCAAAGCGAGAACGAACGGGAGCACGCTTCCCAACTCACCCCTCCGCCTCAAGGAGACGCTTCCGCGGCAGTGTACCCTTATCGAGCCGGACATGGCCTACTCTTGGACGAGCCGCTCCTCGACGCGCCGAAGGCGCCGAACAATCGAGATTATCCAGCCCAGAACGAGCAACCAAAGGATCGCATACGCGGTGAAAACGTGCCAATACGCGCGCCCCAGTGTCTGTTCGCCTAACGGTGTTCCTGCTTGCGCCCAAGCAGAATTCACCCGGACGAGAAACAACACGAGCACTACAGTCGTAGACCGAAAGAACCACTTCCGTGCCATCATCAGGCCTCCGCTCCTTGTTCTACCGGGAGAGCCGCATCCCGGAGGTCGAGTTCGTGTTCGTATCCGGACACCAAGTATCGGGCCAGGAAAAGGCTAGCGAAAATGAGGGTGAACGCGAGAAGTCCCACACCGATCGTGGCGCCCATCGACGCTTCCAAATTCATCGGATTATCGGCGCTGAGGATCACAGCTTCAGGGTGTAGAGATCGAAACCAAGTGACACTGATGTGAATCAGCGGGATATCGAGAACACCGATGATCCCTACAACAGCGGCAAAGCGTTTGCCTTGCTCAGGGTTCACCGTGCTTTTGCGCACGAGGAAGTATCCGAGGTAGATGAACCAGAGAATCAACGCGAGCGTGAGCCTGGGCTCCCACTCCCACCACGTTCCCCAAGCCACGCGCCCCCACAATGGACCCGTGAGCAGACCGACCGTGGTGAAGATCATCCCGGCCTCCGCGCCAGCCACGGCAGCACGATCAAGGCGCTCGTCACCGAGCCATAGATATACGGCACTGCAAAGAGCCACGAGTCCGAATCCAAGGAACGCGATCCACCACGCAGGGACGTGGATGTAGAAAATTCGCTGGACGACTCCCATCGTAGATTCGGTGGGTACCCAGAAAAATACCATCCAGTGCAGCATGAGAACGCTCACAACCCCGAGCGCGCCGAGGACACCGACCCCCAGTTGCATCTGCTTCTGGTTCACATCCCCCCCTGATTGAACACCGCCATCACTCCACCGTAGGAGCAGCACCGTTTCTCCGTTCCTACTCTTCGATCACGAACCGGAACAACCAAGCGCACGCGATCGTGAAAACGATCGCGAAGACCGCCAGTAACCTCAAGTCTCCACTCACCTCCGCAATCGGTCGACCGGCATAGAGACGGCTGGTCGCCTGAGTCCCGAAACGTACAACGGGAATCAGGAGAGGAAAGACGAGCACCGGTAGAAGGCTCTCCCCCATCGTGCTTCGGCTCGCCATCGCACTGAACAGTGTGGTCAGCGTCACGAACCCCAGGACTCCTAGGGACACCACCCCCAGCAGGGCCACTACACTCCCCGAGAACTGCAGCCTGAAAAATGCCGTGAAGACGACAAACACCAAGGCCACCATCATCGACAGCAAGATGAAATTTGCGAGCACCTTACCCAGGTAGAGCGCGTCGAGGGGAATCGGGCTTTGCAGAATTCCCGACAAGGCGCCGTCCTGTTCCTCCATTCGAAACGTCCTCCCCATCCCGAGTAGTCCACCGAAAATTATGGTCATCCAGATCAGGGCCGCCGCGATGTCCTGCGTCCGCACGAGCGCCGTGTCGATGGCAAAGCTGAAAAGCAGGCCAACCAATACTGTGAAGGCACCCATGGCGGTGAGCCGCTCATGGGTCCGAAACTCGACCAACAAGTCCTTCCGGGCGATGGCCCACACGAACTGGAGGTACGCCATCATGCGGAACCCTGCACCGCACCGTGGTACAGCTCGTCCAGCCCAGCGAGGCCCAGGCTCGCCGCATCGGTCACCGAAGCAAAACGCCCTCTCACCTGAATGGCCACCCGGTCAGCCAACTCCAATCCCTGAACGAGGTTGTGCGTGACGAGCACCACGGTTCGCCGCCCATCCTTCAACGACGAAAGCTGCTTTCGAAGTACTGCGGAGGCATGCGGGTCCAGACCCGTATAGGGCTCGTCCAAGAGCACCACCTCGGGGTCATGGAGGAGGGCCCGCGCGAGTGCCACGCGCTGCTTGAGTCCCCTGGACAGGTCGCGTACGGGCGTTCGAGCCCGATCCGCGAGTCCCACGGACTCCAGGCGCTCTGGAATTCTCGTCTTCAGGTCCGTGAGGCCAAACAGGCGCCCGTAAAATCGAAGGTTTTCCTCGACAGTGAGCTGGGCGTAGAGCAGCGATTGGTGGGATACAACGCCAACCCGATGCCTCCAGCCCCGCCCCGCCACGTCCGCGGATTCTCCACCTACACGAACGTGACCGGACGTCGGTCTCATGACACCAGCCAGCATACGAAGAAGTGTGGTTTTCCCGGCTCCGTTGGGTCCGAAGACCGTGAGTAGTTCGCCCGGTTGAAGCTGGAAGCTCACTCCTGAGACGGCTCGGAGCCCACCGAAGGTACGTACGAGCCCTTCCGCCTCCAGCCCGAAACTCAATGGCTCGCCCTAACCGGACGCCGCTTCGCCAGCGGACGCAGTTTCCAAAGCCAGGGAACCCCCGCAAGTCGTACAGAAGCGGCTCTTCGCGACATTCAGGTGCCCGCACGCGGCGCAGGTCCGGCCTTCCGCAAGCCCTTTGCGCACACGTGCGATCTCGGCTTCGAGATCGTCGCCGCCGGTCGTGGCGGGCACACGCTTGTCCCGCTTCGATCTCTTCGAGGATGAACCCTTCGCCTGACTCTTGCTCGCGGAAGTCACCGCGTCCGCATCCGTTCCCGGGGCCGCCGCATTCTCCTCTTCCAAAGCCTGCAACGCCTGACGACCCAGGTCGGATTTCAGAAGTTTATAGTCCTCTTGGTCGATTTTTCCGGACCGATAGTCGTATTCGGCGTCCCGGAGTCCTCGCAACGCGGCCTGTTTGCGGGCGTCGACTTCGGTGACCTCGTCTTCGGAGCGTTCCAACGGGGCCCAGTCCCCACGAAAAAGAGGGAGCATGACAAAAAGAATCACGCCGGCTGAGACGAGGGTCACACCGACAATCAGCCCCACCCGATCACCCTCTTGCGGCC
>JAPYQK010000165.1 GCA_029941275.1 Longimicrobiales bacterium
TGTGAGTACTTCGATGCGAATCCGCTCGCCCACCCACACGCCAGTGACACGTACCCTCTGTCCGGCGTAAGCCAACAGGTCCTCCTCGAAGTCGATCGCGTTCGTGAAGGCGACAGGGTGTCCACGAACGATCAAGGCGAGATCCTGCACTGAATCGACCCGGCTGCTTACCCAAGCTGCCGGGTCGATTTCGTTTGGGGGGGGCGCAAGCCTCGTTCTGTGGCCGAGTAAGGCGGTCCGAGTCGTGTGGAACGGCTGCGGCTCGTCGCCTGCGAACATCGCCCCTTCCTGACGCGTGCCCCTTACCGTCACGGTGGCGACCGGACTGACCATCGTGCCGGTCAACCGATCCCCCTCGACGTTCAACGTGTATTCATAGGCTCCGAAAGCGACGAACATCGCGCCGTCGTCGAAACGGAATTCCTGCACGTCGAGAAACGTGCTTCGCGGTGAGGTCATCTGGGCCTTCAGGCCGCCCCCGTTCTGTTCGACGCGGAGAAGCACTTTCCGCAGGCCGCCGGTCGCTCGCTGCGCCAGATTGGGTGTTTCGATGTTCCATACGCCGATCAGTTCACGGGATTGGGCGACCGCACCCTGTGAAATCAGGATGCCGCCTAACCAAGGGAGAAGCACCGGCCCGAGTTTCAGGATCCCGCTCACGGCCCGACGCTCCACACCTGTTCGACGCGATCCGGGACGATGGGCTCTTCCAACTCGACGTGATAGTCGAACCAACCCTCCATCATCTCGTCCCGAGAGTCCTGCCCCCACAGCACCGCGACACTAGGGTTCGGGTTCCAGGGATTGCCCGTCGAGTTGTCGAAGTGGGAGATCACTTCGAGCCGCGTCCCCATCGGGACCGGAACCGGCTGGGCGAACTCGTAGGAGATCTGCCAGTTCATGTCGTAGTTCGGAACTGACAAGAGAGTTCGTTTGGTGCCGTTGGGATACACGACCCGGAACAGCATGTCTTTGCCCCGATAGTGCATATGAGGCTTGAACAGGGTGATCTCGGCGTCCGTCTCGAAAACGAACTCACCACGACTCTCGTAGTTGGATTCGAAAGGCGGAATCTTGAGGTCGGCGTCAGCCACCACAGACGAGTGGAGTTCGTGTGTGATCTCGTCACGCACGAGCCAGACAGCCACGCTCGAAGTGTCGACCACGGGTTCGTTGCTGGGATGATAATGCAGCCCGAAGCTGAGCGTCGAGCCGGCCTCGATGAGTTTGCCCGAACCCACCGGAAAACGGTCCCACTGCTTTCCGGGGACTGCGCTGGCGAGTCGGCCCGTACGGGCGTGCACACCGTCGGGGCCGATGACCGAGACAACGTTGTGGTGCACGACGTTGAAGTTTCCTCGAACCTCGGCGGCTTGGACCCAGATGTCCTGCTCCAAGTCCGTGTCGACCATGATCTCCGAATTAAAGTCCGATCCGCCTGAGGGGACCAGGGTTCCGTGGTCCACCTTGAAGACGTAGTCGGGCGGCCCGAGTTCGCCCGTGAGTAGGAAGCCGTCCGTCGCGCCGGCAAACACCGGGGGAACGAATTCCCCTTCGCCGCGTGGGGCACCGGCTTCCACCCATTCACCGATCGCCAGGATCTGATCGTCGCTCAGACGGCGGTCGTTCCCGAAACTTCCGTAACGGGGATCGGCGTGCCACGGCGGCATGATCCGGTTTTCGACCATCAGGACGATCGAGCGCACCCAGGGGCGGACCTCCTCATAGGTCAGAAGTGACATTGGAGCGATCTGCCCGGCCCGATGACAGTTCATGCATTTCTCGCGCATGATCGGCCCGACGTCCGCCGTCCAGGTGGGCATTGGAGCGTCCTGGGCCGCGCCCATGGTCGGAAGCACGAGGACCGTGACGATCAACGCGATGCCGACCGGCAAGCTGCTCCTCATGACCTCTCGTCCGGACCTGTGTGAACCCCCATCGTGATCCCCTTCGCGAGTCATCGGATGACTTCCGGCAATGTGGGGTCCGAAACCGATCTGCGCGACGCGAGTCCTCGTCTAGAGGATCTGAGGATCGCGGACCTATAATCACCGATCTTGGAGCGATGCCCCGCCTCCCGTAAATTGCGGCGGCGCTTCAATACCCCAAATACACTAGGTGTCTTGTGAGTCCTTGGACCCGAAGGCCGTCGGTCACCGCGAACGTCGGCGGAGTCGAGATCGGCGGCGACCATCCGATCGTCGTTCAGTCGATGACGAACACCGACACGTCTGATGTGAGCGGCACCGTTGCTCAGACCAAGGCATTGGCGGAGGCCGGAAGCGAACTGGTTCGTGTAACGGTCAACGATGAAGCGGCTGCTGCGGCTGTCCCGGAAATCGTTGCCCGGCTCTCGGATGAGGGCACGGACGTTCCGATCGTCGGGGACTTTCATTACAACGGCCACCTTCTGCTCACGAAATATCCAGCGTGCGCGCAGGCCCTGGCTAAGTACCGTATCAATCCCGGCAACGTCGGGACCAAACACCGAAACTCCAACTTCCAGAAGATCGTTAAGGTCGCTGTCGAGCATAAGAAACCCGTAAGAATCGGCGTGAACTGGGGTTCACTCGACCAACGTCTGCTCACCGAAATGATGGATGGGAACGCCGCGCTCGCCGATCCCAAGGACGCTCGGGTGGTTTTGTTGGACGCGATGGTGGAGAGTGCTACACGCTCGGCGCTCCTGGCCGAGGAGACCGGGCTGGGGCACGACATGATTGTGCTCAGCGCCAAAGTCTCGGAAGTCCCCGACCTCGTAGATGTCTACCGGATGCTGGCGGCCCGTTGTGACTACCCGCTTCATTTGGGTCTGACCGAGGCCGGGATGGGGACCAAAGGGATCGTCGCGACCACGGCGGGAATAACGCCGCTTCTCATCGACGGGATCGGTGACACGATCCGTGTGTCATTGACGCCGCAGCCGGGGGGCGACCGTGCCGAGGAGGTTCGCGTCGCACGCCAGATCCTCCAGTCGCTACAACTTCGGAGTTTCGAGCCGCAGGTCACGGCTTGTCCCGGGTGCGGTCGTACCACTAGCAGCCTCTTTCAGGAGATGGCTCAGGATATCGAGACGTACATTCGCGACAAGATGCCCTCGTGGCGTTTGGATTTTCCAGGCGTCGAGGATCTGAAGGTGGCGGTGATGGGGTGTATCGTGAACGGACCCGGGGAGTCGAAACACGCCGATCTGGGGATCTCGCTACCGGGTACCGCCGAGGACCCGAGGGCACCGGTCTATGTCGACGGTGCGCACCATTCTACCCTGCAAGGGGAGGGCATGGTGGATGAGTTCAAGGCCATTCTCGACAACTATATCGAGACTCGGTACGGATAATCACACTTCGTTAACAACGTCAAGTAATCTAACTAACACACTGATACCAATGACGATAAGAGTTCGATTCGCACCATCTCCCACGGGTTATCTCCACGTTGGCGGTGCCCGTACGGCCCTATTCAACTGGTTGTTCGCGCGGCACCACGAAGGGGTGTTCGTTCTCCGCATCGAGGATACGGATCGAAACCGTTCTAAACCGGAGCACAACGAGACCATCCTCGGAGCCCTCAGTTGGCTCGGACTCGACTGGGACGAGGGTCCGTTCTTCCAAAGCGACGGAGTCGATCGGCATCGGGCCGATGCCCATACGTTGTTGCGGGAGGGACTCGCTTATCGAGACTTCACCACGGCGGAGGAGTTAGCTCGAGCCAGGGAGGCGGGAAAAGGGGATGAGTCTCATCACCGACTTCCACGGCGGCGCGCAGAAGCACTGGCGGCTGGGGAGGCCGAGGAACGCGCTGAGCGCGGTGAAGCGCACGCGATCCGGTTTCTCGTCCCAGACGGGGAGACCGTGTGGGAAGACATGGTCCATCAGGAGATGCGATTTCAAAACGGTGCGATCGACGACCTCGTCATTCTGCGTAGTGACGGCAGCCCGACCTACAATCTGGCCGTGGCGTCCGACGACGCGGAACAACGCATCACCCACGTGATCCGCGGTGACGACCACCTTTCCAACACGCCCAAGCAGATTCTCATGTATGAAGCTCTTGGTCGCCCGGTTCCAATGTTTGTCCATGTACCGATGATTCTGGGCCCCGACGGGAAACGGCTATCGAAACGCCACGGCGCGACAGCGGTGGGGGACTACGAAAATCAGGGTTTCCTCCCCGAGACGATGGTCAACTTCCTCGCGCTGCTCGGTTGGAGTCCAGGGGAGGACCTGGAAGTGATGCCGATTGCCGAGGTCGTCCAGCGCTTTGGGGTCGAGCGTGTGCTCAAGAAGAGTGCGGTCTTCGACTTGAAGAAACTCGACTGGTTGTCGGGCCAGCATTTTAATGCCAGCCGAGCGGAGGCCCTGGAGCCCGCCATAACGAATGAACTCGTAGCCTCGGGCCTCGCTACCCGAGAGCAACTGAAGGGGCGGAACGAGTGGTACTTGAACCTCATCGACCTCTTGAAGACCCGAGCCCGTCGGTTACCCGATTTCGTCGACTTGGCCCGGCCCTTCCTCGTAAACGAGCTCGAGGTCGACCCAGGGGCGGTCGCCAAGTATTGGTTGAAGTCACCGGCCGAGGTCCTCGAACAGTTTACGACCCTCCGGACGAGTCTCGAGTCCGTCGATTGGGATTTGGAGGCGCTGGAGATCTTGGTTCGCGATTACGCCAAGGAGCTCGGCGTTGGCGCCGGGAAGGTCATTCACCCCTTACGGGTCGCGGTCACTGGCCGCGAAATGAGTCCGGGAATCTTCGAGGTGCTCGTCTTCCTGGGAAAGGACACAGTATTGGCCCGACTGGATGACGCCATTAGGCGCTTGAAAAGCCAGTAATCCGCCCTCCGGACTCGACGCTTTAGATCCTTTTTCTTGACGGAGCGGATCGACGGGCCTTAGGATAGCGCGTTCTCATGAAAACAAGGCCCTTTCAATGTTGGGAACAGGTGTTTAGCCTGTAACTAACTGCTGATTGCCCCAAAGTCCCGAGTGGGCGAACGGTTGGAGTCCCGGATGGAGCAAAGCATCACCGAAATCGAGAGGAAAATACTCGACTTCATGGTGCATTATCTTCGGAGCAACACGTATCAGCCCTCCATTCGTGAAATCGGCGAACGGTTCGGCATAAAAAGCACTAAGACCGTCTCCGAGCACCTCCAGGCTTTGGCCGATAAGGGTTTCCTCGAACGCGATCCTTCCCGTTCGAGGGCGGTAAAGATCCTCGGCGTCGACCTCAGCGCCCAGACTGTGTCCGTGCCGTGCTACCACGACCTTCCCCAAGGACGGGATGGCCTGAGAGCCGAACAGGCAGAAATGCACCTGACGATCGATCGGAGGCTTGCCGGATCGAAGGGCTCGTTCTTCGTTCGGGCCCAGGACGGCGATTTGGCCTCTCTGGACATCAGCGCGGGCGATTATCTGCTTGTAGAGCCGGCGTCTGTGGACGAATTGGTCGAAGGGACGATCGTAGTCGCTCGGATCGAGGGTGGGCCGTCTTTCTACCAATTTTCGAGGAACGGGCGTGGTGTGTACTTGACGCCGGCGAAAAGTGACGCCGCCGCGACGGTCGTGGAGGATCCCGACCGACTTCATCTGATCGGGCGGGTGGTGGCACTGTACCGCCGCTTGGACGATGCTTCGATTCTGGTCAGCACGACGGCGCACTGAATGATGTGCGAATCGGGATTCGCGTCGCACTAGCTCTCCACCGCTCCCTCCTACGGGGGTGGACTTGTTGCCCCCTCGTTGTTCCGACCCCATCGACCGCCCCCTGGATAACGATTGTCTGCGCCGGAGAATGATGTCCGTTGGATGTCCCGCGCGGTGGAGTTGGCCGAGTTGGCCGCCTCCAGGGGTGAGGTTCCGGTCGGCGCCGTGATCACCAAAGACGACGCGCTTCTGGCGGAGGGGCATAACCTCACGGTCACCATGAGCGATCCGACCGCACACGCGGAGGTCGTGGTCATCCGTGAGGCCGCTCAGACGCTGGGTGACTGGCGGCTCAACGATTGCACGCTCTATGTAACACTGGAGCCCTGCGCGATGTGCGCTGGTGCGTTGGTTTTGGCTCGGGTGGCGCGGCTCGTTTTCGGGGCGGCGGATCCCAAGGCGGGCATGGTGCGAAGCCTCGGAAACCTGGTTCAAGATGAACGTCTCAATCATCGGATCGAGGTGACAAGTGGGACCCTCGCTGATGTGTCGGGTGATCTCCTCCGCGACTTCTTTCGGACTCGCCGTGCACGCTGAATTGACGCTATCGTGCAACCGGCGCCGTGCGTTTCCACGTGGGGGTTTTGCGCTTAGGCGGCCGTTCTGCCACGGCACGATCATCATGGCGGCCTGTTTGATATTCTCGGCGTGCACTACCGTGCCCCCCCCCCCTCGCCCGATCGCAGTGACGATCGCAGCAGGACCGATTGGCGAACCCGGTGACGATGGACGCGCTAGCGAGCCCACGGGGACGGTCTCGGCGCGCTCACCCTCGAGG
>JAPYQK010000166.1:0-3690 GCA_029941275.1 Longimicrobiales bacterium
CCCATATTCGCCTTGAGACAGAGGGCCGATGCTGAACGTTCCCGAGCGAAGCCCCTGGATGGTTTCGTTGTCCACGTCGAAGGAGAGTAGGACGGCGACCCGAGCTCCGCCCGGCCAGGATTCCGGATTCAGGTCGCGGCCGGCACGGACACGGTTCACAGAGTTTTGCACGTACTCGTCCGACCAGTTCCACGGCTCATCCGGGTTGGGCGGCACCTGAGTCGAGGCGTCGGGGACTTGGCAGGCCACGGCGAAGAGGCAGAGGACGATCTGCGCGGACCTTAGCGTGTAACGTGATCGGCGGGTCGATGTCTTAGGGTCAATGGCGTTCTTCAGATTCATCGGTCGACTCCGTGTTGGGGGACCTCGGGGCTGGTACTAGAACGCAATGCCGCCGGTGGTTTGACCAGCCGCCGAGGCTGAAAATCATGGTACGACGGTGCCCGGGGGCCGACAAGGAAACGCGGGAGATCCGCCCGGCGTGCGCGAGATAGGGGAGCACCTCAGGGCGGTTCAGAGACCGGTCCAATGCCTCCGCCCCCGCTCCTCGCTGTCTATGACGCCCCTGTCCGACCTATTACAGTCCATTTCTTGCATTTTCGATGAGAGGGAGCGATGGCCCCCGTGATGGCCAGCTGCACATGAATACCAGCGATCACGTCCAGTTGATGGATACCACGCTGCGCGACGGTGAGCAGACCCGCGCCGTGTCGTTCACCACGTCGGAAAAGGTGAGCATCGCCGGGGCGTTGCTTGGGTCGCTACGCGTGGACCGGATCGAAATCGCCTCGGCTGCTTCGTCACCGGGGGAAAAAGAAGCCGTCTCCCGAATCGCCGATTGGGCGACCACGGGAGGCTGTCTGGATCGGGTCGAGATCCTGGGATTTGTGGACGAGAGTCGTAGCGCGGACTGGATTGTGTCCGCGGGCGCCCGCGTCATGAACCTGCTCACCAAAGGCAGCGAGCTGCACTGCCGCATGCAGTTACGGAAAACCCTCGAGCAACATCTCGCAGATATCCAGGCCACCGTAGCGTACGCGCTCGGCGAAGGGCTCAAAGTCAACGTGTACCTGGAGGATTGGTCCAACGGCTATCGGGACAGCCGTGACTACGTCTATGAACTCGTCGAGGGGCTCCAGGGGACGGGCGTCGCCCATATCATGTTGCCCGACACGCTCGGCGTGATGACCCCCGACGAAGTCCACACCAGCCTGTCGGACATGATCACGAGATTCCCCGAGCAGACCTTCGATTTTCATCCCCACAACGACTACGGACTGGCCACCGCGAACGCCCTGAGGGCCGTCGAGGCGGGCATCCGCACGATCCACTGTACGGTCAACTGCCTGGGCGAGCGGGCCGGCAACGTTTCTCTCGCCGAAGTTGCGGTCCTGCTACGCGACAAGATGGGAATGACCCTGTCGATCGACGAGACGAAGATTCTCACATTGAGCCGTCTGGTGGAGAACTTCTCGGGCAAACGGGTGGCGGACAATGCGCCCGTGATCGGCGCCGACGTGTTCACCCAAACGAGCGGCATCCACGCGGATGGGGATCACAAGGCGGGGCTGTACCAAACGCCCTTGAGCCCGGAGCGTTTCGACCGAAAACGCACCTACGCGTTGGGCAAGATGAGCGGCAAGGCGTCGCTGAAGAAGAATCTGGAAGAACTCGGCTTGAGCCTGTCCCCGGGTGACCAGGCCGAAGTGCTGAAACGGATCGTCAGCCTCGGCGACTCCAAACACACGATCACAGTGGAGGATCTGCCGTTCATCATTGCCGACGTGCTGGAGCGTAAGGACTTCCGCCACATCGATTTACTGAAGTGCTCCATCACCAGTGAGTTGGACCACGCGTCGACCGTGAGTATCAAGGTCGATGTGAACGGCGATGTCCACGGGGCGTCCGGATCGGGTAACGGCGGCTTCGACGCGTTCGTCGATGCGATCCGGAAGGTGTTTCCGTCCGAGTTCGACTTTCCGGAGCTGGTCGACTATGAGTTGCTCATCCCCAAGGGCGGCAGCACCAGCGCGCTGACGGAGGTGTTCATCACTTGGCGCGACGGCCCGCGTACGATGAGAACGCGAGGGGTCAGTCCGAACCAGGTGCTCGCCGGGGTCGGTGCGACCTTGCGGATGCTGAACATGAAGCTGCACCAGGCCGCGGAGTCGTCCGAACAAACGTAGGCCTTGCCAGGCCAGGTGCCATCAGTGCCTTCCGTCAGTACGTGTAGCGGAGTCCCGTCCTCAGGCTCGTATCCAGCGCGCTGATCCCGTCGGGCGGTCTGCTGTCGTAGCGTAGATCGAAGGAGATCGTGAGGTCCAGCGCTTCCGTGACGGACGAAGCGATCCGTAGGTTCGAGAGCGTCCGCGTGTCGCGCCGGTCGATCACCACGGGCTGAAAGTAAGTCGTAGACGTGATCACGAGATTTTCGGTGGGCACCAGGCGCAGCGTGAGGAAGGAGCTCCCCCTGAGGTCGGTCGTGTGGTTGTCGTGCACCGCGGTATCGGCGAGGTCCAGTCGTTCGTCTTCCAACATGAGGGCGGCGCCCATGCCGAACTGTCCCCAGTCACCGCTGGCGAAGGAGATCCGCACGCCGCCCCCGACGAGTGTCCTGAACTTGAGGAGTTGGGGCCGGTGATAGTTCACCTGCCCCCACCACTCCGGTGAAACGAGGTCGTTGTAGGTGTAGGTCCAGCGGTAGTGCAACAGACCGGACGACGCGAAGCGGCTCCTACCCAGAAACCCGAGCCCTCCGTTTCCCACCATGAGTCGCGTCGATGTCTCGGTGACGTTATAGAGGCGTGCATTGAGACCGAATTGGACCAAGTCCACGTTTCCGGTGCGCAGGGTCAGATCGCCGCCGACCGTGCCTGAGTATCCGGGCGGGGGGTCGTCCTGTCGGAGTGCCTCTACGTTCACTTGTGCGGAGACGGTAAGAGGTAGCGCTAGAGTGGCGCAGAGTACGATGAGGAGCCGAAGGCCGTTGCGGCGCAACGGAGCGAGATCAGTTATCGGAGTCAAAAAAGAAATCCCAAGACGTAAAGTTCGATTCCGGTGATGCCCGTGAGGCCCATCCCGATCATTCCCACCCGCCCCACCCGCCGATGGGTGGTCGAGTACGCGGCGGGTGCCGGCGGTGAAGGAAAGCGCCTGAGGCTGACGATCACCAGCCAGATCCAAACCACCGATGTGGAAATGCTCAGCGCAACGTGGAACCAGATTGAACCATTGAGTAACAGCGTCCCGGCGTAGACGCTCTCCCGAGTCAACTCGAAGATGCCTCCGGACATCCGCAAGTCCACTTCGAACAGAAGTACGGCGACCGCAAGGACGGCAAACAATGTTACTTGGACGCGCTTGTGCACACCGAACTCTCCGGTTCGCGCTTTCCTCCACGACACGAACAGGGCAGGGAGGACCACCGCGAACGACACAACGACGAGATCCATCAGCACGTCGGCGCGGGTTCCTAAGAACCCTTGTGGCAGCATCTCCTAAGGCTCCAAACCCAACAGCCGTGCGGGGTTATGCCGCAACATCACGTCGATCTCATCGTCGGTGACGCCGGCGTCACGAAACGCCCTGATGTAGGCCCGCAAACCATCGACGTGCGGCGGGCTGGTCGCCTGTCCGAGATCGGACGACATCAGGAAGTGTTCGGCGCCGATCTCCCGGATGGCCGAGGCG
>JAPYQK010000166.1:3790-6465 GCA_029941275.1 Longimicrobiales bacterium
CGAGCAACGCGAAGGCGAGAACGCCGCCCCCGAATGCATTGCGCCACGTGAATAGAAAAGAGGTGCCACTGGGAGGGGCGGTGGGTCCGGCTACCCCGACATCTCCCATGTCATGGCCCGGACCGCCTTCTTGAAGAAACGCCGTTGCCAGCACGATGGGTAAACCGACGACGAGAAGCGCCGAGGCAACCGATGGAAACCATTCCGGCAAGTTGAGTGCGCCCCCGAGCGTGTCGACGACGCTGAGCACGGCCCACGACGTTACGAGATAGATCCCCAGCACCTGCCAGAGACTTCGGCGGTGTATCTCGCGGACAAAACGCTTGAAGGGGCCGTCAGACATAGCGGCCAAGATGCGGCCAAGACGCGTGCGGCTGCAAGCCTCTCACACAACCTCGATGACGGGCCGAAGTGTCAAACCAGCAGTAGCGCAGCACTGGGTAGTGGTGCGAGCCAATCTATCGGCGCCCCAGTCCGAACTCGTTACCCATCGCCACGACTTTCCCGTCGCGGAAATGCACCTCGATGTACTTCGAGCCGCTCACCGGATTGCCGTTCTCATCCCTCAGCGTGGCCACGACTTCTCTGGTCTCGGCGTCGAAGACGTCGGGTGTGTGTGTCCACACGTATTGGCCGTCCAGGCTGAACGTCACCCAGCCGTGACCTCCTTGAGACAGATCGACGTCGCCGATCTGCACCGGAGGCATCTGCGTATTGTCGAAGATGAAGAGCTTGTTGCCTTCCTGGTCGCTGATCCACAGTTCCGTCTCATCCGGCGTGAGAGCGGCTCCATGTGTACGGTGCATGATCGGGTCACCGTCCACGAGCACGCGATGGATGATCTCTTCTTGTTCGAGGTCGACCACCTCGAAACCGACATGATTGCCGAGGCTCACGTAGGCGTAGCGGTTGGCACTATCGACCGTGTACGGGAAGACGCCCTGTCCTCCGGATTCGCCCACGGGCGAGATCTGATGAACGATACTTTCGGTCTCGGTATCGAGGACGGTCAACATCCGGGTCGTCCCGAGATAGAGATATCTGCCGTCGACACTCACGAGGGTGTTGTGCGCCTGACTCCCTACGCGGACTTGTTTGATGAGTTCACCGTCGGCGGCGTTGAGGACCAGCACACCACTTTCTTCGCCGGAAACCCACCATCCCGTGGGAACGTAGACTTTGCTGCCATCCATCGTGACTGACGAGCGATCACTGCCCAATGTGAAGTTCTGCTCCCAGGTGATCTCCTCCGTTTCCAGATCGAAAGCTCCGATCCGCGGGAGTTGCGTTGAGTAATACAGACTGTGGTTCGCCAGGCTTCCCGCGAGTCCCCGCGTGCCCTCCTCGAATTCCGGAATATCGATCCGCCGGACGAGCTTGTGGCCGTCGTCGATGTCGAAGATCAGGATGCCGGCGCCTTCGGCCTGGCCCTCGACCTGGGCGGCGTCAGGTGTGCTGAGGTACAGATAGCGCTGGGTCTCGGATTGGTTCTCCGCTTGCTCACCCGGTGCACACGCCCAGAGAAAGACGATTGTGACAAAAGCAAACTTTCGCATCAGATCATCTCCTGGTGAAGCGTTTCCGGGACGCCTGGCTTGGCTCCGGCTTTACCACGAATCACCATGCCGAGTGAGGGCGGAAACTGCAACCCGAGGCGGGGTGGAAACTGCAATCGGGAACCGGCGCTGAGTGGAGGGCTGCGGGTCGCGCGCCTCACCCCCCGGCGACATCTTGTCCTAATGCGTATCGAGTTGACGGGAATCCTCGAGGAGTTCGAAGGCGCTCAAGCTCGGCTACACCGACTCGCCGACGAACTCACTGAGACGCGGTGGGCGGAGCGTGCCGACCCGGATCGGTGGTCAGTCGCGGAGGGTGTGGCTCATCTCAACCTGACCAGTCGAGCCTACTTACCTTTGCTCCGCGAGGCCATCGACGAGGCGAACAAGGTGGGCGTGCCAACCCCACGGCGGTACGGTCGCGACGCCCTGGGGTGGATGCTCTCCTCACTCATGGGCCCTGTGCCCCGTCTCGGTCGTTTCCGAATCGGTGCGGTCAAGACCATTCCGGCGTTCGTACCCGAGGGCGATTTACCACGAACCGAGCTGCTCAAGGAGTTCGATCGGCTTCAACAAGAACAAATGGACTGCGTGCAAGCGGCTGACGGGCGCCCGATCCATCGGGTGTGGGTGATCTCACCGTTTAATGAGCGCCTACGGTACACCCTGTATTCCACGTTCGTGATCCTGCCGAGGCATCAGCTGCGCCACCTGGTTCAGGCGGAGCGGGTTTGGTGGTGATACTGTCACACCCGAGCCCTTTCGGGATTGAGACAGCAACGTCGATCTAGACCTGCTTGATGGCACCTCGGCCGCTTGCCTTGTCGTCGCCGGCCGTTCGCCTCGTCGTGGTCGCCCCTTACCCTAGTCGTCCGAGATCGGCCTGATCGCTTTCAACACCTCTCTCGTCAGCCCCCAGCGGTCGAAGCCCTGCCGCCCGTAGTCGAGCCCGCGCCGCACGATGACCAGATTGTGCGAGGGGACCACGATCGTGTATTGCCCACGGTTTCCGGACGCCGAGTAGGCGTCCTTTGGCACGTCGTTCCGGTCTTCCGGCACCAACCACCACTGGCCGCCGTACTGACCGCCGAAACCGACCGTGGCGGGTGCGGGTGTCCG
>JAPYQK010000167.1 GCA_029941275.1 Longimicrobiales bacterium
ACCCCATCTCCGTTGTTGGCGCTCCTAGCCGTAGCGAATGCTATGGCGTCGTCGCTCCGCCTAGGAGCTGGGGTCGTGGCATCCCCAACGCGGCCCACTGTACTTCTTCAACAGCCTTCTGATCCTCTTCCAATGAGTGAGGACGTGCCAGGCGACCGCAGCGCACAAGGAGCCAGCTTCTCGGAAGAGGCTGTCCCCCACATGGACGCGGTATACAGGTTCGCCCTGCGTCTATCAGCTTCCCGTGATGAGGCCGAAGACCTCGTGCAGGACACCTACCTCCGCGCTTTTCGCGCCTAGGAGCAGTACGAGCCGGGAACCCGCTGCAAGAGTTGGCTGCTTACTATCTGTAGAAACGTGTTTCTCAGGCGGCGAGAGCGTTCCAAGCGGCGTGACGAGATTCTTCTCGAGACGGCCCAGGATGATCCGCGAGCGATCAGTCGGGAGGCTCCCGTGTTTGCTGCGTCTCGGGATGAGGATCCGGAGGGTGAGTTCTTCCGGTCCATCGTGGACGATCAGGTTTTTGCCGCGATAGAAAAATTGCCGGAGGAGTATCGCTTGGCGGTTGTTCTTTCCGACATGGAGGACCTCTCCTACGGAGAGATCGCCGAAGTCATGGGAATCCCCGTCGGAACGGTGAAGAGTCGGTTGTTTCGTGGACGCCGGCAGCTCCAGCAACAGCTTTATGAATATGCGCTCGAGATGGGATACATCTCGGATGCGGGGGAGATCTGAGTGGCGTTCTTCGATTGGTTGAACGGGTTGTTCGGCGGTGGCCAGGACGGCCAGTCCGCGGGCCAGGATAGCCAGTCTGCGGGCCAGGACGGCCCGTTAGGCGGCCCGGCTCCGTCCGAGAGCGTCGGTCCGCAGGGCGGCGCCGTAGAGCTGATCACGTGCCAGGAAGCCAGCGCCCGGCTCTTCGAATATCTCGACGGTGAGCTCGACGGCATCTCAGAGGAAGAGGTGCGCGGGCACTTGGAGGTCTGCGAAGCTTGTTATCCTCGCGTGGAATTCGAGAAGCACTTTCTCGACGCGCTACGGCGATCGCAGAACGGCGGTCGTGCGTCCGAGAACCTGAAAGAGAGGGTGCTACGGTCGCTCGCGGAGGATACGGGACGGGACTGACAAGACACTTAATCGCTTGGAAGTCGAGGAGCCGTGGGTCCCTTGTGACCCGCGGCTCTTCCCGTTTGGCCGCCGGCTTGCTTTGCTCCACCCATTCTGAGATCGTAGGCGAGCGTCGCGACGAGATGTGGCGATGTTCGGTATGTATTCGGCCCACCTGGAGATGGAATGACCGCCCAAACGCGAGAGCGTATCCTGCCGAGGCTCATCGAGCAGGAGATGAGAGAATCTTTCCTCGACTATTCGATGAGCGTGATCGTCCAGAGGGCTTTGCCCGATGTTCGCGACGGTCTAAAACCGGTCCATCGACGCATCCTTTTCGCGATGCACGAAGCTGGATTGAGGCCTGACAGGCCGTACAAGAAGAGTGCAACGGTGGTGGGTGACGTGCTGGGCAAATACCACCCCCATGGTGATTCCGCGGTGTACGATGCGCTGGTCCGGATGGTACAGGACTTCTCCCTTCGGTATCCGCTCGTGGACGGCCAGGGAAATTTTGGCTCCATCGACGGGGATTCGGCGGCGGCTTACCGGTACACCGAGGCCAAGCTCGCTTCGATCGCCGAGGACATACTGACGGACATCGAGAAAGAGACGGTGGACGTCGTGGAGAACTTCGACGGACAGCGAACGGAGCCCACCGTTCTGCCGTCCCGTGTGCCGAACCTCTTAATCAACGGGTCCTCGGGGATCGCCGTGGGGTTGAGCACCAACGTGCCGCCCCACAATCTGAGAGAGGTCGCCGCTGCCCTGAGAGCGATGATCGAAGAGCCGGATCCGAATCTGGACATGTTGATGAAACACATCCCCGGGCCCGACTTTCCGACGGGTGGTTTCGTGGTCGGGCGCGAAGGGATTCGCAAGATGTACGAGACGGGGCGAGGACGAGTCGTCATGCGAGCTCGCATCGTCAAAGAGGCCCTTCGGGGCGGCAAAGAACAGCTTGTCGTAACCGAGCTTCCTTATGCGGTGTCGAAGACTCGGATCATCCGTCAGATCGCCGACCTCTCCAGGCGGGGCGGCGCTCCTGATATCTCGGACATCCGAGACGAGTCGGATCGAGACGGGCTCAGGTTCGTGGTAGAGCTGAAGCGGGGAACCAGGGCTGGAAAGGTCATCAAGCTCCTGCACAAGAAGACCAGTCTCCAGACCACCTTCGGGGCCATCATGATCGCGCTGGACCACGGGGAACCCAAGGAGTTCACGCTCCTTCAGATTCTGGAGCGTTTCAGGGACCACCGTGTCGAGGTGATCCAGCGACGTTCGCAGTACGATCTCGAGAAAGCGCAGGCCGAGAAGCACATCGCGGAGGGATTGGTGGCCGCGCTCGGTGCGATCGACGAGGTCATCAAGATCATCCGGGGGTCGGCGAATCGAGCGGAGGCGTCCACCAAGCTCCAGGACCTGCTCGGGCTCTCCGAGATCCAGGCGGATGCCATTCTCAACATGCGGCTCGCCAAGTTGACCGCCCTCGAACAGGAGGAACTCAAGGCGCGGCTCAAGGAGCTCAACGCCCTCATCAAGAACTTGAGGGAAATTCTCAAGAGTGAGGCGCGCAAACTCGAGGTGATGCTCGAGGAGCTCGATGAGATCGTCGAGAAGTACGGGGATGCCAGGCGCACCGTGCTGCTGGACGATGACGCTAGCGAAGAAGTGGCGGTGGAGAACACGGTGGCGGACGAAGATGCGGTCATCACCGTCAGCCACGAGGGATTCGTGAAGCGAATCCCGATGCACCTCTACCGCCGCCGCGTTTCGTCGGGGAAGGCGTTGGCCGGCATGGAACGCTTCGAGGACGACTACCTGGAGCGCATCTTCGTGGCACGCACTCAGGGTTGGCTGCTCGCCTTCACTGAGGGCGGGCACCTGCATTTTCTTCCCGTGTTGGACGTACCCGAAGGGGGACGGGCGTCACGGGGACAGTCCGTCTACGGGCTGACGGCGGCCGATCGGAGCGACCCGATCGTTGCGATGCTGACCGCTGATGATCTCACGGCAGACCGCTTTGTCGTTTTCCTCACGGAGAACGGCCTGATGAAGCGGACTAAACTTTCGGAGTTCGCGAATCCACGAGCGGGGGGTGTGATCGCTGCAGGCGTCAAGCAGGGGGACCGGGTCATGGACGTTCGCCTCTCGGACGGTGAGGGAGAGGTAATGCTGATCACGAGAGCTGGACGGGCGATCCGCTTTCCCGAGTCCGATCTGTCCGTTTTGGGGCGCACCGCGCGGGGGGTGAAGGGCATCGACTTGAAGGGCGAAGACGCTGTAGTCGGGATGCTGCTCATCCGAAGAGACGCGTGGGTCTTGAGCGTGACGGAGGACGGGAAAGGGAAACGAACCGAGGTGGGGGAGTTCCCGCTGCAAAAGCGGGGTGGTTTAGGGACGCTAGCGGTTTCTTCCGGAGACCAGAGTGCGCTCGTCTCCGCGTTGGAAGTGCTCGAGGGGGACGAGGTGATGGTCGTGATGGCCAGCGGGAGAGTCAACCGTCTTCAGGCGGATGAGATTCCGCCCCAAGGACGGCGAACGCAGGGGCGGTCCTTGTTTCAGGCTCTCGCGGGTGACCGGGTCGTGGAGGTCACGCGGGCGTACAGTGATAGAGGCGGCAGCAAGAGCGAGATCGGGGCAGGGAGTGACGTGGAAGACATGGGTGAATCGGAAAACGAGAGTGATTCGGATGCCGCAGGGTCGGACGCTGCGGGTGAGTTGGAAGACGCTGGTGCGTCGGAGGCCGACTCGGTCGGGCAGTTGGATCTGCTCGATTGATCGCTACTACCGGCGGTCTCCTAGCACCACAGTGACCGTCACTCGCTCTCCGCCACGCAGGAGCACGATCTCGACCGAATCGCCCGGTTCGTGAGCTTGAAGGGCGTAGGTATAGGCATAGATGTCACCGACCTCGCTGCCTCCGAATTCCACCACGATGTCCCCGCTCAGGATGCCCCCGTCGGCCGCCGGGCTGCCTTCACGGACGCCGGTCAAGCGGAGCCCGAAGTCGACTGGAACCATGTCGGGAATCGTCCCGAGGTAGGGGCCGTATCCACCGCTGGTGGACGCCGAAGGATCCTGCCCGTGGGCAAGAGCCGCGTCGGGAGGGATGGGGGTTAGGGCGATCCGTTCGTCCGATCCGGCGACGCCCGCCACGTCGAGCGCAACTTCGCTCACGAGATCGACGATTTGATCGAGGCCCTCGTAGTCGACTTTTTCCCAATCGTCGGAAGGCCGGTGGTAGTCGACGTGTGTATTCGAGAAGAAGTGCAGAACCGGTAGGCCTTCGCCGTAGAAAGAGGAGTGATCGGAAGCGCCGAAACCGTCAGGCGCGGTAGCGATACTGAGTGGCTCGGCCGTGGCCTGGTTCGCCGCTCGAAGCACGTCGGTCCACTCCTCGGCGGTGCCGACGCCCAGTACGGTGAGGGTGCGGCCCTCCAAACGGCCGATCATGTCCAGGTTGAGCATGGCGATGCTCTGTTCGATGGGCAGGATCGGATTCCGAACGTAGTGGCTCGAACCCCATAGACCCTTCTCTTCCGCGGTAAAAGCCAAGAACAGGACGGAGCGTGCTGGACGACGGTCCCCCTCCGCCAGGCGCCGCGCGATTTCGATCAATCCCGACATGCCGCTCGCGTTGTCGTCCGCTCCGTTGTGAATCTCTCCGTACGCTTCGGGCGCGAGCGAGCCCTCCCCGCCCAAACCGAGGTGGTCGTAGTGGGCTCCAATGATCACGACCTCGTCGGCGAGGGTCGGGTCGGATCCGGGAATTAGCGCCGCAACGTTTCTGGCTTCCACCGACCTGGGCTGCACGGAGGCCACAAGTGCAGCTCGCTCGGCGTTCCTTGCAGCTTGTCTGATGCGTTCGGCGGCTTCACCACGAACTGCCGCCACCGGGATGCGAAGGGCGGCCCGGATCTCTCCGAAAAGATCTGGAAGTGCGCGGCCCTCGCTCAGCAGGATGAGCATCCCGCTGGCGTTTCGACCCGCCGCGACGGATGCCTTGAAGTGCGCACCTGTTTGTAGCGCGCGACTCGCAGGTGACGCCAAGTCACCGTCTTCGACGACGACGATGCGGCCCGTGATGTCGAGTGTCGCATA
The DNA here is from genome assembly GCA_029941275.1 of Longimicrobiales bacterium. GTDB lineage: Bacteria > Gemmatimonadota > Gemmatimonadetes > Longimicrobiales > Gaopeijiaceae > UBA822. Next base: position 5,212 of record JAPYQK010000167.1, read on the forward strand.
TTCGTTGTTTGGTTGACCGGGGCGGTTGATCCCGTCTCCCCCGTACAAAAGCACGCCGGTCGCAGCGCCCGACCCCGAGTAGCCATACGGGATCCAGTCCTCACTGACGGTGTAGCTGCTCTGCGGAGTGCGAAGGATATTCTCGCCGCCGAGCACCGCACCCGCCCGAATGGGGAAGCCTTGAAAGTAGCTCCCGTCCGGGCCGGCGGCCGGGATGCCGATGGCCTCGAACTGGTTCGCGATGTACTGTGCTGCGCAGCGCGCTCCGATCGTTCCTGCCGCGCGACCGCCAAGGGCGTCGTCGGCCAGGTACCTCACGTGCGCGAGGGTGGGATTCATGCCGGCCGTGAGTGCAGCATCGTTCGGGCAGTCGAGCCTCTGCTGAGAAGACGAAGGGCTCGCCGGATTCGCGAAGGTGAGCCCGGCCGTGAGTGCCGCGAAGACCGTCAGTACATTCGACATCGATCATCCTCTGGAGACGCTTAATGTTTTCAATCATGAAACCAGGAGCGGCCGTCGCAGTAACAGGGTTCCTCGTTCTAGCGGTTGGCGGTGCCGACACCGCCGATGAAACCCCCGTGCCCCGGGCGCCCCAGGAAACCCATCTTCGGAACATACGTCAACTCACCTTCGGAGGAGAGAACGCCGAAGCGTACTTCTCCTTCGATGGCACCAAATTGATCTTTCAGTCCACGCCGCGCGAGGGTGGATGCGACCAAATCTACACCATGTCCCTCGACGGTGGCGACATCGAGATGCTGAGTACCGGTCAGGGGCGCACCACCTGTTCGTATTATTACCCGGCGGGCGACAAGATCCTTTATTCGTCGACTCACCACTTCGACAAAGCCTGCCCAGCTGTGCCCGACTTCTCCCGTGGCTACGTGTGGGCGGTGTATCCGAGCTTCGACATTTTTGTTGCGGATGCGGACGGCTCGAACCTCCAACAGCTGACGAACAGCTTCGGCTACGATGCCGAGGCGACCTTTTCTCCGGTGGGAGATCGGATCGTGTTCACGTCCATGAGAGACGGGGAGCTCGATATCTACTCCATGAGGGCGGATGGGTCAGACGTCCTGCGACTCACGGATACCATGGGTTATGACGGGGGGCCTTTCTATTCTCCGGACGGGACCAAGATCGTGTATCGAGCCTCTCGACCCTCGACCCCCCAGGAGATCGAGGACTACACGTCTCTTCTCGTGGATGGTCTTATTC
>JAPYQK010000168.1 GCA_029941275.1 Longimicrobiales bacterium
CCCCGGCTATGGACGCACTCTCAATCAGCAAACGGTCGACCTCGACCTCCGGGCCGATTAGGGCAAGAGTCTTGTCGATCCAGTGGTGCGATTCCGCCCGGGCCTGCGCGCTCGCTGTCGGATCCACGACCTGGCATGCCGTGATCGACATGCCGAAGACAGGTGCCAGCGTGTTCAACAGTTGGGCGGCCAAGAGCACGTGTGGCCCACCGGCGGTGGGGAGGAGACAACGTTGGGGCATTTCCGAACTCGCCACCTTGAGGAGCGCCAAGTCGCACGGAGCGTTTCGGATGACGTGGTCCGCGACCTCGCCGAAAATTCGGTCTCTCGTGTCCGTGTACCCCTTCCACCCCATCACGAGGAGGTCGGCTCCGGATCGGCGCGCCCCGGCCAAGATTCCGTCATGCGACTGGTGCGCGACCACGAGTTCGGTATCCACCTCCACACCGTGGGCGCTGGCATGCTCACGTCCCTTCTTGAGCAGCGCCTCCCGATGGTGTGCAAAGCGTAGTCCCTCGTGAATGGGGAGCTGGCGCGGCACCTGAACCACCGACATGGCCACCGTCCGGAGCGCCCGGGCCTCGGCGATCGGTCTCGCATAGTTCAGGAGGGCCGAGACATGGTCGGGGTTGTCCAGCGGCACCACCAACGCATTGCGCTCGATTACTTCAGCGGGATGAGATGGTGCGAGGATCTGCGGTCGGACCTCCTCCGCCTGCTTCTGGAAATACCCGTAATACAGAATCAAGCCCAGCAGAATCCACCCGCCGGTCACATACCAGGCAAGCGGTTGGAACGTGAACTGGTAGACCGCCAAGATCAGGTTCAGGACGATGCCAAGCACCGGAACCAGTGGGTAGAAAGGAACCTTGTAACGGCGCCGAAGATCCGGGGCCTTTCTCCGCAACGTGATGACGGAGAGGTTCACCATCGCGAACGTGAGCAGAAAGATCAGACTCGCGGCCGATCCCACGGCCTCGATGGGCAGGGTGAGCGCCATCGCCAGGAGAATCACGCCGGTGACCATGATGGCGATGTGTGGCGTGCGACGCTCGGGATGGATCGTGGCCATAGCGACCGGCAGTAGGCGGTCCCGTCCCATGGAGAAGGCCACTCTGGAAGACGCCATGACCGTTGCGTTCAACGCCGACATCGTGGACAACAGTCCTCCGAACACGATGATCGCCACCCCAAATGCGGGCATGAAGCCTTCGGCGGCGCGTACGATTGCGGTCTCGCCGTGGTCACCGAGGAAGCGCCAACTGGGCTGGCCGTCCGGCGTAGTCACGGCGGCCAGCGATACGAAGAGGATCAACATGTACATCACCATGGTGATCGCGAGCGAAATGAACGTGGCCTTCGGAATGTTCTTCTCGGGCTCCTTGATCTCCTCCGCCACCGTCGCGATCAAGTCGTATCCCTCGAATGCGATGAACGTGAGTCCCATCGCGACGATTACTCCGCCCATGCCCTGCGGGAAGAAAGGCGAGAAGCTCTGTACCGCTTGGTCGGGCATGTCGAAGACGCGGCGTAGCCCATAGACAATGAAGATGCCGAGAACGACGAGCTTCGTGACCGTGAGTACGTTTTCGGCCTTGCCGGTCACTTCGGCGCCGCGTGCGTTCAAACGGATGAACCCCACGCCGATCAGTAGCGTGACCAGCAGGATCGCGCCGCCTTCACCAACAACCCCGAACACACTTTCGCTGACACCGGGCAGATACTTGAGGAGGAACTCCCAGAAGTAGCCGGCAAACCCCAGCGCGTAGAGGCTGCACGCTACGGTGTAGGCGAACCAGAGCATCCATCCCGCCGTAAAGCCTACTGCTCCCGGAAACGCCCGCCTTACGTAAGCATAGCCCCCACCCGCTTCGGGGATGGCGGTCGCCAACTCCGCGTAGGCGAAAGCCGTCAGAAGCGTCACGGCCCCGTTCAGCGCGAAAGCCAGTATAGAGGCCGGTCCGGACACACCCGCCGCGATGCCTGTGAGTACGAAGATCCCGGCACCGATCATGGCGCCGACACCGATCATGGTCGCGTCGAAGAGGCCGAGCGTACGAGCGAAAGCGAGATCCGCCGGCTGGTATCCCCCGTTCTTAGGGCTCATATGGACTTACGCCGAAGCGAGAGGTCTGGTTTGGGGAGGCATCGAAGGTGGGGCATGAAATTTCCCGAAACGGGCACCGCGTTTCCTGTAACGGGAATGAAGTTCCTACGGAGCGGCTAGATGAACAAGCCATCCATGCGCCGCGAGATCAATTTGGGCCCACTGGAGTCGTGGAAGTCTGAGCACTTTTGGCCGCTGCAGGGCGTCAAGAAATCCGGGATCGGTCTGTGAGATACGCCAGCCGCGATGAGAGGTCGGCCTGGGCGACTTCCTTGAGGTCCGAGGACAAGAAATTGAGCAGACCGACCAACCCATGGGAAGCGTAAGAAAATCCAGCTCAAGCAGGTCCGTGCGGGTCCGCGACGATCAGGACCCTTGGCGCGCCCCGAAGTGTCATGTCCACCAAACGGTGATCGAGGTACACATTTTCGAATCGCTCTTCACAGTCCGCCACGAAGTTGCGCATGGCCGACATGCCATGTCGACGGTCGTGAGCATCGTACATTGACCTGAACGGATGGTTTCAGGGTCTCCGCCCAAATCTCCAACGCGTACAAGACTACGCGTTCTTGCTCAGTTCTGCGACCTCTTTCTAGTGCCGAACACCGACCGTTCCCGGATATCGCCGATTGGGTTGCCGTGGGGCGGTCCGGGCCTGAGCTAGGCTAGGGATAAATGGAAACGGTCATGCTTTTACGACTCCGCGGGCGTCACCCGTACGGTCGGTCGATTGGGACGGTTCGCTCGGCGACTAAGGCCTGGTCGAACCTTTGCGTCTCACCTAGCCGCCGGACCTCTGCATTCAAGGACTCGACTTGCTCGGACAGCGCCTCGATTTGGAGATGATTGTCACCCCCTAGGCTCCCTGACTCCCGCAGCACCTGTGCTAGGGTTTCTACGAACGGTTTGACCGCGAAGCGCAGAGTCATCGCGAGCGTAAGCCCGGCCACAGGAATCATCACGAGGAGGATCCCGAAAATCGGGATGAGCATGCGGAGGTCCATGGGTACGGCTCCTTGGTAGCGAGTTGTTGCTGAGCCGTACGCGGCGGAGTGGCAGAGGGTTTCGGGTAGGCGCCACCCGGATTGAGCTGCGGTTGCCTGCGGCAATCCTCGCTCGTCTCGCGGAGGGCGGGCTGGCCGCATGCGCGGAAAACATCTTGTCGCTCGGCTCGAACCTACGGTTCTGGTGCCCGACTTCGTCGGCCACCGCGTCCTCGCTTTGCGAGGCCGCTGAATCCGGGCGACTACACGTGGGACTCCATCCAAGAGGCGCCGCCCGGATTCGAACCGGGGAATAAAGGCTTTGCAGGCCTCTGCCTTACCGCTTGGCTACGGCGCCAAATAAAAGAGGGGCTGCACGTCGGTGACGGGCCCACCCCTCCTCCAGAGCGGGAAACCGGACTCGAACCGGCGACCCCCACCTTGGCAAGGTGGTGCTCTACCAACTGAGCTATTCCCGCAAGTAAAAAAGGTGTCTCGAATCCCTACCCAATGCTACACAAAACGTTTCCGAAACACCCTTCTATTGTGCGCTGGAACCTAGAAAGGGGCCAAAAAATGTCAAGTTCCCACGACCTCTTTTCCCCATTATGTTCCGCGGCGACGGTTCCGTCCGGGCTTGGGCGCGGAGCGACACACGTCAGCAAGGGGAAACTGAGCGCCGAATGAAGTCGAGGACCGAAGACCATCTCGAGGAGAGGTCGTCCATTGGACGAGGCGTAGTCAGGGCCCGGCCCGGAGGGACCGGATATCTCCCTTCCCTGCTCATCCTAGCCTGCACGGTTCTGCTTTCTCTCGTAGCGCCACTCGGCCTAGTGGGACAGGAATTTTCGCAGCCACTCCTTCCTGTGGGCCGACTCCGATTTGAAGTCAATTCGCTCTTCCACTTCGCGGACGAGCGTTTCGGAAGACGCACGGAGAGTGGGACACTGGTCAAGGAGACCGAACCGCTCGGATTCGACTTCGTGGACGCGGCAGTGGGCTCTCGTCTGTTTCCGGCACTCGAGAACCTGGAAGCGGACCTGGCCACGGCCACGGGGGCGACCATCGCGCCGCTGGTGCTCGGGAAAACTCGGGCGGTCCTGACGAAGGACGCGGTATGGCTCCCGCTCCGGCTGGACTTGGGTGTCCTGGACTGGTTGACCGTCGGGGGCATGGTTCCGTTCTCCCGACGGCGTGCCGAATTCGAAACTTCCTTTCAGGATACGGGAGCCAACGTGGGCCTCACGCCTGATGGCAACACGTTCCTGGCGGCCGTCGGGGCGGCCAATCTCGCCCTCGACGGGGTGGTCACGAGTTTGTGCGGCGCCGATCCTTCGAGCCCAGCGTGTACTCAAGCGACGACCTTGCTCGCCGATGGGGAGGGACTCCACGGAGCGCTATCGAACGGGTATTCGAACCACGCGGTATTCCCCCTCACAGGATCCGAAACGGGGGACGCACTCCAAGCTCGTGTCACCACCTTGGAGACCGCATATCAGGCCGTCGGCGTGGCAACGTTCCCGTCTTCCGTTCCTCTGGCCACCACGGTGCTGACCAATGACAGCTATAAGAATCTGGTCACAAGCACCGGGCTCGATATTCAAGGCGACTCGCTATCGACTTGGCGAAGTCCCTGGGAGATGGGCGACGCGGAGATGTACGCTCGGGCGCGCCTCTGGAGGTCCAGCGACGAGATCGGGGCAAATGGGGCGGCGCCTTCGTTTCGCATGGAGATCGGCGCGGGTGTGCTCTTCCGACTCGGGTCGGGGCGGATCGACTCTCCACGGAATTTTCTTGATACCGGGAGCGGCGACGGACAAAACGACATCGAAGTGAGCGTTTTCGGAGCACTGGACTCCGGTGAACGACTCAGCGTCGTGGGAGAGTTTCGGTACGGGGTCCAGCGCCCGGTTCAGGTCCGCAAACGCGTCACGGCTCCCGATCGCATTTTTGCCCCGCTCACCCCGGCGGAACAGACGGTGCGCTGGAATCCGGGCGACTACGCACGGTTTCGGCTGTCCCCTCGAGTACACCTGACGCAGGAAGTGACCCTCGTCTTCGATCTTCGATACTTCCGTAAGAAATCGGATCGATACAGACTGGACGAGGCAGTCGCGGGAGTCGATCCCACCTTACTGGAACTCGAGACCAAGCAGCGGCGGCTCGGAATGGGCGGCGGCGTGGTCTACTCCACCGTGCGGAGCGGAAGGGGCCGGCCGGTGGAAGCCCGATTTCTCTTCCATAAGGCGATCTCCGGCGGGGGCGGCGCGACCCCGAAGACGTCTCGTTTCGAGGTTGGCCTGCGTTTCTATCGAGGCATCTGGTAGTCAGAGTCCTGCGACGCTAATCGGCGGCGGCGAGGAGCTCCCTGGCGTGCTCCTTCGAGGTTTCCGACTCTGGATCGCCACCCAACATGCGTGCGATCTCCCGCACCCGGTCATCACCCGTGAGGCCTTTCACATCCGTCGCTGCGAGCCCTTCTCCGGCGCTCTTTTCCACGAGCAAGTGACTCTGCGCGCGCGAAGCGAGCTGCGGGAGATGGGTCACAACGAAGACCTGATGGTAACGGGCCACGTCCTTCAGCTTGGCCGCAACTAGAGACGCCACCTGTCCTCCAATTCCGGCATCGATCTCGTCAAACACCAGGGTCGGGACTTGATCCACCTGGGCGAGAATCGCTTTCAGCGTCAGCATGACTCTCGACAATTCTCCGCCACTGGCCACACGCGCGAGCGAAGTGGGAGGGAATCCGGCGTTGACCGAGACTAGGAACTCGATGTTCTCGGCTCCGTGCGCTCTCACCTCGGGAAGTGTGTCGATCTGGACCTCGAAGTTGCCCGCCGGTAGTCCCAACTCGGGCAGGAGCGCCTCGACTTCTTTCGCGAGACGGGTGGTGGCCTCTCGTCTCCTTTCACTCAAGCGTTGCGCGGCTTCGGTGAGCTTTATCCTCGCGCGATCGACCTCGGCGGCCAGCGTGTCCTCATCCCAGCCCCCGTCCTCTAGCTCGTCTAGTTCGTCACGAACACGGTCCCGCGCGGCGATAACGTCGTCCGAGGTCGGGCCGTACTTCCTCTTCAGGCCGTGAAGCAAGTCGAGCCGCGATCGCACTTCCTCCAAGCGCCCGGGATCGTGCCTTATGTTGGCGACGTAGTTGCTCAGATCCCGACCCACCTCCGCCAAAGCGTGATAGACCCCCTCCAGCTCCTTGTGAGGCGCCTCCAGCGATGGATCCCACTCTATCAAACGACCAAGGGCCTGGCTCAGAGCGGACACTCGCTCGGTAACCGCGCCCTCTGCTCCATACAACTCCTCATGGATCCTCGTGC
>JAPYQK010000169.1 GCA_029941275.1 Longimicrobiales bacterium
GACTTACCGTGCTCGCGCTCCTTCTCTTTGCGGGCTTCATCGTGCTGGTGGTCCGACATGCGCGTATCCGCCGCCAGGAGATCTGGTACCGTGAGTTGTCACAGGTGGCCATCGAAGCTCACCACCTGACGCTTCGCCAGTGGACACAGTTCGAGGATCCCACGCCCGAGCCTCCAACCAATCATCCCTACGCCGACGACCTCGATGTTTTTGGCCACGCGTCGCTGCACGTACTCCTGCGTACGACAGGCACTCGACCCGGGGCCGACATGCTAACGGACTGGTTGCTGGCTCCCGCCCCGTCGGAGGTAGTGCGTCAACGCCAGGACGCAGTGCGGGAATTGACACCGGCGATCGATTTTAGAGACGAACTCCACGCCATGGGCCGTATCGCAGGACCCGTCGCACCGGAGGAACTCCGGCTTCTGCTGGAGTGGGCCGAGAGCCCAGCCTGGCTACTGCCCATGCGGGGGCTGAAGCGGCTCGCCATCGTGCTACCGACTCTCTTCGTCATCACCGTGGCGTTCCACATCCTCGGTGTGGTGCCGTATCTCTGGATTCTTCCGTCGGTAGTCGCGATGGGCGTCATCAGACGCCACACCCCCCGCATCCACGACGACTTCGCACGTACGTCCAGCGGTGATTCCGGCCTTCAACGGTATCACGACCTGATCGAGCGGGTCGCATCGGAACGTTTTGATGATCCGCTTCTGGCCGAACTCCGTGAGAGTCTCAGCGGGCGTGGGGACCCTCCGGCCAAGGCCCTGGAGAATCTCTTCCGGCTTGTTGAGCTCTCGAACCTCCGATACAACGGCCAAGTCCACTATCCGCTGAACGTGATGACGCTCTGGGACATCCATATCCTGTCGGCACTCGAGCGCTGGAAGGAGCAGTACGGCACGGAGCTTCGTGGCTGGATGGCTGCACTAGGTAGGACTGACGCGCTCTCGGCACTGGCCGGGCTCTCGCACGCGCACCCTGACTGGGCTTTCCCGGAGATCGAGAGTGGCCAGGCCGACGGACCGCTACGCCTCGAAGCAACGGGGCTCGGACACCCCCTTCTCGCACCCGAGGGCGCCGTTCGCAACGACGTCGACCTAGGACCGCCCGGCACCTTGCTTCTCGTCACCGGCTCCAACATGTCGGGCAAGAGCACCCTGCTTCGGGCCATCGGCGCGAATGTCATCCTCGCGGGTGCGGGTGGGCCCGTCTGCGCCGAGTCGATGGCACTGCCAATCGCCGACCTACACACGAGCATGCGTATTCGGGATTCGCTCGAGGAAGGCATCTCGTATTTCATGGCCGAACTCAGGCGCCTCAAGGCCGTCTGCGAGGCCGCGAGCGAGGCCGACGAGCGGCCCGTTCTATACCTCCTCGACGAGATACTGCAAGGGACGAACACCGCCGAGCGTCAAATCGCCGCCCGTCGCATTCTTCGGCACCTCCTCGACCAGCACGCCATCGGCGCGGTCACCACACACGACCTCACGTTGGCCGACGCCGAACACCTCCAGGATCACGCGGTGCTGGTACACTTCCGCGAATCCCTGGAGCCCCGCGAGGACGGACCGCCCATCGCCTTCGACTATCAACTCCGCCAGGGGATCGCGACCTCCACGAACGCTCTTCGCCTCATGGAGATCATGGGGCTGGCGCTGCCGGAAGAGGGCGCCGAGGACTGAAGTGAGCCCGATCTACCGCTTACAAATTTGTTGCATGTGGTGGCACTCGCTCAACCATCGAATTCGGCGTTGTGATGCCCCCGCCCCAGGTGTAGGTTAGGGGCGCAATTTTCTTGAAGTGAATCAGTTCACGCTTCCCCACGGTAAAGCCCCATTCCCGGCAGCGGCACGGCCCTCCTTTAGGCATAAATGAGTAGCGACGGAACTGGCGGCCACGGGCCGAGGGAAGGAGGCTCAGCGCCGCCGAATGGCGGGCAACGGCCCTCCGAAGACGGCCAGCGGCCGACCGAAGGAGGCTACAAGCCGTCCGAACTGGAGGCCAAGTGGCAAGGCCGTTGGGATGAGCTTGGTACCAACGGCCTCACTCGCGACGCCCTCCAGACCGCCGAGAACCGCTACTACCAGTTGATGATGTTCCCATACCCCTCCGCGGAGGGGCTCCATGTGGGCAACATCTACGCCTTTACGGGCGCGGACGTGCACGGGCGTTTCCAACGCCTGACCGGTAAACAGGTCTTCGAGCCGATCGGCTTCGACGCGTTCGGAATCCACTCGGAGAACTTCGCTCTGAAGCAGGGCATCCATCCGATGGACCTCATCCCGTCGAACGTCGCCAACTTCACACGGCAGTTGCGGCGCATCGGGGGGATGTTCGACTGGGAGCACGCGGTCGACACGACCGATCCCGATTACTACCGATGGACGCAGTGGATCTTCATTCAGCTTTTCAACGCCGGGCTGGCCGTGCGCAAGGAAGCGCCGGTGAACTGGTGCCCCTCGTGCATGACGGTCCTGGCGAACGAGCAGGTGATCGCCGGCCGGTGTGAGCGGTGCGAGACACCGGTCGAACAACGACGCATCGCGCAGTGGTTCTTCCGGATCACGGAGTACGCGCAGCGACTGCTCGACAACTTGGACGGACTGGACTGGTCCGAAACGACCAAGAAGGCGCAGCTCAACTGGATTGGCCGCAGCGAGGGGGCAACGCTTCGCTTTCCGATCTTGCCTGCAGATCATCGGGAAGAAGGAGACGATGGCGGAACGGGATCCCTAGAGAGTAAGGTCTCTACCGACGCACCGGTCATCGAGGTCTTCACCACGCGCCCCGACACGGTATTTGGCGCCACCTACATGGTACTCTCGCCCGAGCACCCTCTGGTGGACGAAGTGACCGATGCCGCCCAGGCTGATGCCGTCACGGCCTATCGAGAGCAGGCTGCGGCCAAGGATCTGGTCGCTCGCCAGAAAGTCGAAAAGACCAAGACGGGCGTGCACACCGGCGGTTATTGCCTGAATCCGGCCACCGGGCAATCGATTCCCATCTGGGTGGCGGACTACGTACTGATGGAGTACGGAACCGGGGCGATCATGGCGGTCCCTGGCCACGACCAGCGCGACTTCGACTTCGCGGAAGCCATGGGGCTGCCCATCGTGCGAGTCGTCATGGGAGAGGAGGCAGGAAGCAGGGCGGGCGTGGGGACGGAAGCACCGCTGTCCGAGGCCTACGCGGGCGACGGTGTGATGGTGAACTCCGGCCAGTTCGACGGATTGGCCGTGGCCGACGCCAAGCCGGCCATCTCTGCATGGCTGGCCGAAAGCGGACGCGGCGAGACCAAAGTGAACTACCGGCTCCACGACTGGTGTATTTCGCGCCAGCGGTACTGGGGCCCACCCATCCCGATCATCCACTGCGAGGCATGCGGGCCGGTGGCCGTGCCAGAGGCGGACCTGCCGGTCGTGCTGCCCAGAGTCGAGGACTTCAAGCCGGACGACTCCGGCGTGAGTCCACTGGCACGCGTCGAGGAGTGGTATCAAGTCGACTGTCCCCATTGCGCCGCCCCAGCTCGGCGAGAGACGGACGTGTCGGACACGTTCCTGGACAGCTCGTGGTATTTCTTGCGCTACCCTTCGACGGATTACCACGACGTCCCGTTCGACGCTGATATCATGAAGACCTGGCTGCCCGTCGACTGCTACATCGGCGGGAACGAACACGCCGTCCTTCATTTGCTCTATTCGCGCTTTGTCATCATGGCGCTTCATGACTTGGGCCATCTCCCTTTCGACGAACCCTACAAGCGCTTCCGCGCCCACGGCATGATCATCCGTGAAGGCGCCAAGATGTCCAAGAGCCGGGGCAACGTCATCGTCCCCGACCAGATCATCGAGCAGTACGGGGCCGACACATTCCGCACGTACCTCATGTTCCTGGGTCCCTACGAAGAGGGCGGGGACTATCAGGATGAGGGCATCCAGGGACCTCACGGCTTCCTGCATCGCCTGTACGAGACGGTCACCACCGCCGTAGCAAGCGAGTCGGGCACCGAGGCCACCCCGGACATCGAACGCAAGCTTCACCAGACGATCCGCCAGTTAACGCAGCAACTCCCCGAACTCGGCTACAACACGTCCATCGCCGCAATGATGGAGTATTTGAACGTCCTTCGCGCCGGCGGCCGCACGGCCACCCGAAGCGAAGTCGAACCACTCGTCGTCATGATCGCGCCCTTCGCTCCACACTTGGCCGAGGACCTGTGGGAATGCCTCGGTCACGAGGGTGGTGTGTTCGAGGGAGCCAACTGGCCGGCGTACGACGAAGCAAAGACGCGGGAGACGTCGGTCAAGCTGGCCGTTCAAGTCAATGGAAAGCTACGCGCCACTGTGGAAGGGCCGGCCGGGATGGATCAGGAAGCGGCCGAAGCAGCGGCACGAGCGGACGAAAACGTCGCCCGGTATCTCGACGGCGCCACACTGAAACGTGTGATCTACGTTCCGAACAGACTCCTCAACTTCGTAGTGGAGTCAACTTGAACTTCGTAGTGGAGCAAACCTGATGTCCGCGTCCCCCACCGGCCTCTCCCCAGAACTCGACCGCCTCTGTATCGACGCGGTTCGTGTGCTCTCGATGGACGCGGTCCAGAAGGCTAAATCCGGCCATCCGGGCACGCCGATGGCGCTGGCCCCGATCGGATATCTGCTTTGGACGCAGCACCTGAAGCACAATCCCAAGGACCCCGCATGGCCCGACCGTGACCGTTTCGTGCTATCGGTGGGCCACGCTTCGATGCTCATCTATTCACTGCTCCACCTGACGGGCTACGACCTCCCCAAGGAGGAGATCGTGAACTTCCGGCAGTGGGGATCACTCACACCCGGTCATCCTGAACTGGGACACACGTCAGGTGTCGAGACGACCACCGGACCGCTCGGACAGGGCGTCGCGAACTCTGTCGGCATGGCCATCGCCGAGCGCTGGCTCGCCGCATGGTTCAACCGGCCCGGCCATGACGTGGTGGACCACTACACGTATGCCCTCTGCTCGGACGGAGACCTCATGGAGGGCATCTCCCACGAGGTCGCTGCGATGGCTGGGCACCAAAAGCTCGGCAAGCTCATCTGGATCTTCGACGACAACCGCATCACCATCGAGGGTGGGACCGACTTGAGCACAGCCACGGACCAGGCCGATCGTTTCGGCGGGTATCAGTGGCACGTCCAGCATGTCGATGACGGTACCGACCTCGGCGCGATCGATCGGGCACTCAATGCTGCCCGCGCCACCACCGACCGTCCTTCGTTGATCGTCTTGAAAACTCGGATCGGCGAGGGCAGCCCGAACAAGGTCGGCCACCACTCGACACACGGTGCTCCACTGGGCGACGAAGAGATCTCCGCGACCAAGTCCAACCTCGGCTATCCTTCCTCGGAGCCCTTCCACGTCGACCCCGGAGCACTCGCCGCTTGGCGCGCCACTTCAGGTCGTGGTGCGGACCTCCAAGACGACTGGGCCACGCGCTTCGAGGCGTATCGGACGGAGCACTCTCAGCTCGCCGACGAGTTCGAGCGAATGATGGCCGGAGAACTCGCCACCGGCTGGGATGCCGACATTCCCGGGTACGAGAACGTCGACAAAGCGGACGCCACCCGGTCGTGGTCCGGCAAAGTGCTCCAGGGTGTCGCCAAGGGTGTTCCCAATCTGATCGGTGGATCCGCCGACCTCGGCCCGTCAAACAAGACGGACATCACCGACGGCGGCGATCTGTCTGCCGACAGCCCGGACGGACGGGTGATCCACTTCGGCGTCCGTGAGCACGGGATGGGCGGTGTGCTGAACGGCCTGGCCCTCCACGGCGGGATCCGGCCATTCGGGGGCACGTTCCTGATCTTCTCCGACTACATGCGCCCCTCCATCCGGTTGGCGGCCCTCATGGGTCTGCCGGTCACTTATGTGTTCACGCACGATTCGATCGGTCTCGGAGAGGACGGCCCCACCCACCAGCCGATCGAACAAGTCATGAGCCTGCGGACCATACCCGGCCTGCTGGACCTGCGTCCGGCGGACGCCGCTGAGACCGCCGAAGCATGGCGCATCGCAGTGGAGCGCACGGACGGGCCCACCTGGCTGTCGCTTACCCGGCAAGGTGTCCCTGCCCTGGACCGGACAGTGTTCTCGTCGGCCCAGGGGACACGCAAAGGTGCGTACATATTGGCCGAATCCTCCGGCTCGGGCCCGGAAGTCATCGTCATCGCGAGTGGCTCCGAGATCGGGATTGCCCTGGAGGCCCAGGAGGCTTTGGAAGCGGCAAGCACACCAACCCGAGTGGTCAGCATGCCGAGCTGGCACCTCTTCGCCCAGCAGGACCAAGCGTACCGTGACCTCGTCCTGCCTCCCGAAGTACGCGCCCGGGTGGCCGTCGAAGCAGGGTCAACATTCGGT
>JAPYQK010000170.1 GCA_029941275.1 Longimicrobiales bacterium
GCTCCACCAAATGCATCGCCAAGTCGAACTGGCCGTTCAGTGTAGCCATCAACAGCGGGCTGGTGTTGTCGGCGCTGACTTGATCGATGTCGGCACCCCCGTCGAGCAGGGCGAGCGCCGATTCTACGTGGCCCTCGCGTGATGCGTGCAGGAGTGCGGACATACCGCCCGTCCTGCCGACGAGCGATTCGCGGTAGGGGGGGTGCGTCACCGGTGGACCCCCCGGATACTCGGAATTGACCCTGGCCAAAGATATTCCGTCGACCGGTCCCGGATCGTAGTCGGACAGTAAGAACTCACGTTGAGCCCGGATGGCCGCTTGAACATTGGTCGGGCTAGGCTCCCAGTCCCGTCCGGCCGCTTCGGCGTCCCGGAAGTCGTCGATCGCGTCGCGAAAGCGCTGGTTGGCCTCCCGATCGATGGCCATGCTCCGAAGCACGTCCACCGCTTTTGTTTGAACCGCGGGGTCGGCGTCGTGCTGGAGCAACACCACCACCGCCTCCGAGCGATTGTATGCGGAAGCGAACATCAGCGGGGTCTGGCCCGACGACGCTTCGCGAGCGTCAACAGTGGCGCCGCGCTCAAGGAGGGCGGCGACGGCATCCGCACCACCGACAGCGCCGGCGGCTAGATGGAGCGGAGTGACGCCAGTGTTCGTGGTCGTCGCATCGGGATCGGCCCCCGCATCGAGCAGTGTCCTCACGATCGGTCCGTACCCACTACGGCTGGCCAAATGAAGCGGCGTGTAGCTGCCCACTCGGGTCTGGGCCTCTCCGTCGGCACCTGCGCTCAGGAGCAGCTCAGCGACCGCTGAGTGACCGCGCTCGGCGGCCCAGTGCAACGCGGTCATGCCGTCACCCTGGGTCGTATTGGCGTCGGCGCCTTCGGCGAGCAGTGACCGTAGGGCGTCTACATCGCCGCTTCTCGCAGCGTCGATGATCTGTCCTTCTGCGGAAAGGGCTGCAGCACACAGCGCCACCGACAAGCCCAGGGCGATCATCGATCGTGCGTTCCACAAGCGCGGTCTTGGTCCCTTCGTCAACGATCGCAGACGCGAGCCAGTCCTCTTCATGTAGCTCACGCGCCGCCGGACCTTACGCCGCCCGGAAAGCTCAGATCGAACTTGCCCGTACTGTCACCGAAGCTGTCGATCTCGTCGTGCCCTAGGCGCTGCATCAGGTCCACGAATACGTTCGCCATCGGCGTACCGACCGGGGCCCTCAAATGCAGCCCGCCTTCTAGAGCTCCGTTCGCATGACCCATCACGATGAGCGGGCAACGGCGGTGGTCATGCAGGTTCGGATCGGCCATTGGAGAGCCCCAAACAATCGCCGTTTTTTCCAGCAGCGAGGCCTCGCCATCCATCGTGTCGCGCATCTTGGCGAGGAAGTAGCCGAGCTGGCTCGTGCGGTACGTGTTGATCTTGTTGAAGTCCAGAATGTCCGCAGGCACGTTGCCGTGATGCGACGCCCCGTGGACTCCCTTGTTCGTGCCGCTTTGAGGATGGCTCCGGTTCGACTGATCGAAGCCCGTCTTAAAGGTGATCACACGCGTCAGGTCTGATTGCAGTGCCAGCACCTGGAGGTCGAACATCAGCCTGATGTGCTCCTCCCAGTCGTCGGGCACGCCTGAAGGCGCCTCGGGCATCTCCCTCTCCTCGCCGCTCGAATTGCGAGCTTCGACGAGTTCTATTCGGCGCTCGATCTCCCGGATGTGAGTGACGTACTCGTCGAGAGCCAGGCGATCCACGGCCCCGAGCTCGCGTCTCAGTCGAGCGACTTCTGATGCGACCCAGTCGATCATGCTCCGGTCCGTCCGCCGTCGAGCGGCCCGGTCCTCGGGTGAGTCCCCCGAACCGAAAAGCCGTTCGAAGACCACGCGCGGCTCCCGAATGGCGGGGAGGGGCTGGTTGGGTGAGGCCCACGCGAGTGAAGTGGTATACGCGCAGTGGTAGTTGTAGGCGCATCCGCCCCCACGGTCGATGCCCTCGAGGCAGAGCTCGAGCGAAGGCAGCGCCGTGTCTCTCCCGAACCGCTGCGCGTGCAGCTGATCGATCGAAGTCCCGAGAAAGAAGTCGGAACCCTGCGTCTGCTTGGGATGCGACTGCGTCAGGAACACGCCGGTCGACCGATCGTGGTCGCCACCGATCTCATCGGCGTTGTAGGCCTCGGCCATCCGACAATCCGTGTCGCTGATGATGGTCATGTAGTCCTGGAATTCCTGCAGAGACGCCAACTGGCTGGTCGGAGCAATTTCGAAGTCCCGCCCCACCTGCTCCGGGGAGAACAGATGCTGAGAATCCCCCCACCGGTTCGAGCCGGCGGAGCCCATGGACTCCTCGATGCACACCAGGCGCGTTGTGCCAACCAGCCGAGCTGGATCGCGCCAGGGTCGCCCGGCGGGCACCATCGCGTCCAGGAACGGCAACGCGATCGCAGCGCCCGCACCACGGATGAATGTTCTGCGAGGAAGGTGTTTTCCTGTGATGAACTCCATGTTCTACATCCCTTGCCAGAGTATCTGCTAGCTGAAGTATCTCTCTATCTGCAACCCATTACCTGAAACCCGGTCCGGGCTCGTCCTCCTCCGGACCGACTTGCATCATTTGGAACGGATCGCTCCGCACGACCCCGAGAATGAACGAGGACATGCGATAGTCGTTCGACTCGGCCTCGCCCGCGATGGTCCGGACCGTGGGCTGGTCGTAGTACTCGACACGCCGGCCCATCCCGTAGGAGAGCAAATTCGCCGTGAAATTTCTCACCAAGGGGATCGGCCGCTTCAAGAGCACTTCAGTGAGCTCGCTCGGGGAACTCACATCGGTGCCGTCGTAGAAAGTGCCACGGGTATCGAGAGGCACGCCGTTCTCCCTAGACCTGAACCGGCCCGTCACGTCGTAGCTGTCTAGCGCCAGGCCGATAGGATCCATGAACCGGTGGCACGCGTTACACGTCGGGTTGGCCCGGTGCCTCTCCAGACGTTCGCGGGTCGTCAGGGGCCGGCCGTTCGAAGCGCTCTCCGTTTCTTCCAGCGCCGGTATGTCGGGCGGTGGAGGAGGCGGCGGCGTGCCCATCAGGACCTCCATCACCCACTTCCCTCGCAGCACGGGTGACGTGCGGGCCGACATGGACGTCAGCAACAGGAAGCTCCCGTGACCCAACACACCTCTGCGCGTGTCGGGCAGGTAATCGACACGCCGGAACTCGCTGCCCGACACACCCGGGATCTCGTAGTGACGGGCCAGACGATCGTTGAGGAACGTGTAGTCCGCCGTGAACAGCTCGAGCAGGCTCAGGTCCTCCCGTACGAGATGCTCAAAGAGCATCTGCGTCTCCCGCACCATGTCGGCCCCGAGTTGGCCGTTGAAGTCCGGATAGAGGAACGGCTCTGGTCGGTTCTTCTCGGCATCCTGAAGGCGCAGCCACTGTGAAGCGAAGCGCGTGGCCAGGGCCGACGCTCGCTCATCGGCGAGCATACGCTCCACCTGTCGCTCGAGGACACCCGGCTCCGAGAGTCGGCCCTCGGCCGCTACAGTCAGCAGCTCCTCGTCCGGCCCCGTGGCCCATAGGAAGAAAGACAGGCGCGTGGCAAGATCGAGATCGCCCAGGCGATAGCGCTCGCCCGGTCGCAGGCCAGCCGGTTCACGCTCGAGCCGGAAGATGAACGAGGGGCTCGCGAGAATCGCCTGAATACCCGTTCTTACGCCGACCTCGAAGCCCTGCTCCGCGGCTGCGCTCGCGTAGAACAACATCGGTCCCGCGAGATCGTCGGCGGAGACGGGCCGCCGATAAGCCTTGCGGGCCAATCTCGAGAGGATCGACTCCGCGCAGGAACGTTCTTCCGCCGCACCGGCCGAATCCGGGTAACAACTGAAGATCTCCCGTCGACTCGCCGTCTCGGAGACACCGACCGCGAACACCGGCCCCGTGATCATCAAATCGCTCAGATGCGTCAACGCGGTGATTCCGTAGTTGGCCCAGGCCCGAGCGTCCTCGCCGCCGACGAAGGACCAGGCGAACGGGCTCAGTCGATCCTCGTAGGGGCCATCGATTTTCCGAACGAAAGCCGCCGAGATCTGATGCTGACCGGCGGAGACGAATACGGGCTCGGTTCTGAGGGGGATGCTGGAGCCTCCGTTGTGCTCCAGAGCCAGCAGCGCGACCCCCTCTCCGTCGATGGCGATGTCGATGTCCTCGAAGCCCGTGCCTCTGCCAAACAGCGTTTCCACCCCGAAGACATAAGCTCCGTCCGATGGGAAGTCGTGCGTAACGACGATCCCCCCCCGGGTTCCGAAGGGTGTGCCCTCGATGTGGTCCCAAGCGTGCTGCGAGACCTCTATCGGGTTCGTGTACTTGGTGGACGCAGACAACGCCTCCGGATTGCCCAAGGCCAGTCGGCTGATCTCGGTCGCAGCCCTCAGATAGGCCTCGAGCAAGGTGACAGAGAGTCCCTGAGCGTCCGACATATTGTCGAAGTTGCCGAGGTAGGTGTCAGCGGGAAGCCAACGTCCGGCGTCCACATCGAGCGCCAAGAGGTCACGGATCACACGTGCGTACTCCGCCCGATTGAGCCGTTGGAAGCGGCGTTTCCCCGGATTCGGATCGGCTGCGGCGGCAACGTCGACCACCGCCTCGAGCGTCTCCACGAGAGCCAAGAGTGTGTCCGGCGGGGGGCGATCCTGCCCCGGAGGCGGCATCATGCCGGCCCGGAGCTTCACGATCATCTTCTCCGCGGTCTCAGCCTGGTCGTGCGCCGCTTCGGCGTCGAACCCCTCGAGCGACAGATTGCCGCTCAGACGGCGCTCATTGTGGCAACGGACGCAGTATTCTTCGATGACGTCGTTGAGTTCGGCGGCCGGTGTCTTCGCCCCGGCCAAAGACCCCACGGCGCTCACGCTCACCGGCTGACTCCATACCGAGAGCCCGGTTCCCAGCACGACGGCGGCAACAGCGAGTGTCTTCATGAATTCGGCCTCCGGTGGATGCCGGCCCGTCTGGCACCTCATAATCCCGGGGCATAAGAGCCCGGCATGGGAAATTAGGGAGGGGGATCGCAAAAAACAAAGACAAGGAGCATCTTGCTCGAATGAGTGACTCCGATTCGACAGGCAGCCAAGCGACGACACGAAGAGAGTTTGTCTCCAGTGCATCGAAGGGTCTGCTGGGCCTCGCGGCGATCCCAACGGTCGCCAAGACCCCCGCCGTCGACCCGGCCCCGGCCCTCGGGAGCCAGGCTACGGGCACCGGTCTGATCTACGACACGCGGTACTTGGACCACATACTCCCTCTTCGACAGGGTGAGACTCACCCCGAACGACCCCTCCGTCTGGTTCGCATGATGGAGGTGTTCGCCGAGCGTGGTCTCGACCAGGAGCTGACCCCACTCCCGCTGACGGTGGACCCCATGCCCTCCATACGAGCGCATCACACCTCGGAGCACGTGGAGTCGGTACGCCGCATCGACGTGACGGGTCCCGTGGCTGAACTCGCCGTTGCAGGTGCATTGGGGGCGGTCGACGCCGTAGCCCGTGGACAGGTGAAAAACGCGTTCTGCGCTAGCCGGCCTCCCGGGCACCACGCGAACAACACGGGTCGGGAGGAAGGGTTCTGCTTTTACAGCAACGCCGCCATCGCGGCCCAATATGCCCAGCGGGTGCATGGCCTCGAGCGGGTGCTCATCATCGACTGGGACTATCACCACGGAAACGGCACCCAAAACGCGTTCTACGATGACCCGAGCGTGCTTTTCTTCAGCACCCACGATTGGCAGGCCTACCCTGGAACGGGCGACCCATCCCTGACGGGCGAGGGAGAAGGATCCGGCCTCAACATCAACGCACACCTGGATTGCGGAGCTCGAGATGTGGACATGCTCCGGCATTGGGACGCAAAGCTTCTGTCCGCCGCGAGCGACTTCCGGCCGGATCTTGTCCTCGTGTCGGCAGGCTTCGACAGCCGCCGGGACGATCTGCTGGGATGTTTCGAGCTGACGGACGACGTCTTCAGGCGCATGACCCGAACGGCCATGGATCTGGCGGATGACCACACAGGTGGGCGACTCGTCTCGTTGCTGGAAGGTGGCTACAACGTAGAGGGCAGCGCTTTGGCCGCGGCCGCGCATGTGGAGACGTTGCTGGGCTAGGAAGCGATCTGTCCCCTTGAGAAACCGTTGGCGCCGTCCCACTCTGTAGCCGACAGTCCGAGCGAATCACACCTTCTCAATCAAGTCGCGTACCGGTGCAAGAAGCTCATCCAACCCCATCCTTCTGGTCCGAGTTGAAGCGCCGTCACGTCGTGCGTGTGGCGATCA
>JAPYQK010000171.1 GCA_029941275.1 Longimicrobiales bacterium
CGCCCTCGAAAAGCAGGCGGTTCGAGCGGGAGGTGGCGTGAATCACCGCCACGGATTAGGGGACGCCATCCTGATCAAGGACAACCACGTCGCCGCATCGGGCGGTGTGGCTGAAGTGGTCCAAGCGGCTAGAGGACTGATCGGTCCCGCCACCGCTATCGAGCTGGAAGTCGACACCCTAGAACAGCTCAACGAAGCGCTCGAGGCTGGCGCCACGGCCCTCTTGCTGGACAACATGACTCCGCCGGATCTACGTCGGGCCGTCGAGTTGACTGGGGGGCGGGCGGTGCTCGAGGCGTCCGGTCGTGTCACCGCCGATACCGTCCGCGCCATCGCCGAGACCGGCGTTGACTACATCTCGAGTGGTTGGATCACGCACTCCGCGCCCGTGCTGGATTTCGGCTTGGACTTCGTGTGACGATTCCACCCTATATGGTGAATCCTCGGGCACTGGCTAGCCTGGCCTCTTCGGTGGCGACCGTCACGATTTTGGGCACTGGTCCACAGGCGGCCCAGGCACAGGTCGTCGACTCACTTCGCTCGGACACGCTCACCGGGTTTCCCAGCCGCTTCGAACTGGAAGGTCTTCGGGTCGTGACGAACCGTCGTTTCACCATCACCGGTGGGGTGGGAGCCGTGGAAATGAGGCTCGACTCGTTGGCTTCGGTTCCGGTACCGACTCTCGAACAGGCGCTACGCGAGATGCCGCTGGTGCGCATCAGGGAAAATTCAAGGGGTGAGGCGCAGGCGAGTCTGCGGGGCGCGACCGATCGGCAGATCGCGGTGCTCGTGGATGGAGTCCCGCTGACCCTGGGTTGGGATCACCGGACGGACCTCTCCATCATTCCACTGACGGCCGCGCGGTCCGTGCACGTACTCAGAGGAACGCCGTCGGTTCTCCATGGTCCCAACGTCCTGGCCGGTGTGGTGTCGGTCGACGTGGCCCGTGGGAGCGAACGGTTGGAGGCTCCTCCGCCGGCGACCCTCAGCGCGTCGATCGACCAAGAAGGTGGTCTGATCTTCGGAGGGACCGTTTCCCGGTCGCTAGAGTCGGGTGGAGGGCTGTGGCTGGTTCAAGGGGGTGGCGGCTTCAGAGACCGGCCCGGCGTCTCGGTTCCAAGTGGCGACTCGGATGCTTTGGGTAACCTGGCGCTGTTGACCGATGACGGGGATCTTCGCCTGAACAGTGACCTTCGCCACATGGATGCGTTCGCGTCGCTGAGGTACCAGCGTGACGAGGGTGGTTGGATGTCACTCACGTCGTCGGGATTCGACGTGGAGCGTGGGGTGGCACCCGAGACCCATGAGGTGAACCCGAGGCTCTGGCGATACCCGGATCAGACCCGTGTGGTTACCGCCTTTTCGGCGGGCACCGGCCCAAAGGAGACAGGGTGGGGCATGGGGGATATCGAAGGCAGCGTAGGCTTCGATAAGGGTTCATTCCGTATCCAACAGTTCGACACACCCACCTATGAGACTGTGATCGAAGAGGAGGAGGGGGACGACCGGACGGTCACCCTCCGCGTGCTCGGAAAGCACAGCGTAGGCGAGCGGGGGAACGTAAGGGCCGCGCTGACCTACGGGGACGTATCCCATACCGAACGAGTGACGGCCTCGGTCGCCCGTGAGTTTCGCCAGCGCCTGTGGAGCTTGGGGTCTGAAGCCGAATGGCGTCTCGACGATCTTCCGGGATCCGAGGGCTCGGGTGCGGCGCACGTCAACTTGGGGGTGTCGGTCGATGGAGCGGACACACCGGAGTCGGGCGGCCTCACTCCCCTAGAGCGACTGGGCGACTGGGGAGCCCGTCTGGGCGTGTCGTCGCTCAGAGGAGGGTCGGTGCTGCTCCACGGAGGGATTAGCCGACGTGCCCGCTTTCCCTCACTCAGGGAGCTGTATTCTGAGGCTCTGGGCCGCTTCGTCCCGAATCCGGATTTAGTCCCGGAAGTTCTCACCGGTATGGAGTTGGGACTGACTTGGGATCTGCAGGGAGTCGACGTACAGATGGTGGGCTTTCACCAGGTTCTGTCAGACGGAATCGTGCGGATCAGTGTGCAAACGCCGGACGGACCCAGGCGCCAGCGGGTAAACCGGGACCGTATCCGAAGCACGGGGGTGGAACTGGTCGCCTCGGGAGGGTGGAGGTCCGTGCAATACAGCGGTGATCTCACGCTCCAAAGAGCCTGGCAGATCGACGATGTCAGTGGAGTGCGCATGCGGCCGGAGTACGAACCCGCCGTGGCTGGAGGGTTCGATGCGGCAGTGCCCATACCCGGGCAAGTCAGCGTGTCCGGAGGCTATCGCCTGGTGGGGCGCCAGTCTTGTCTCAACGCGGGCACGGGCTCGATGGATGGGCTGAAGATGACCCATCGTTTCGATCTGCAGGTCCGGCGACTGTTCGCCCTCAAGGGCCGGTCGGCGCTCGCGAACGTGGACGCGCTCGTCTCGGTTACAAATCTGACGGACAATGTCATCTTGGATCAGTGCGGACTCCCGCAGCCCGGAAGAATGCTCCGGATTCAGCTTCGACTCTTCTGACATGATTCGAGTCACATTTCTCGGCACGGCCGCCGCCCGTCCCACCGTTCGCCGGAACGTGAGCGCGATCGCGCTTCAGAGAGAAGGGGATTCCTTCCTTCTCGATTGCGGCGAGGGAACGCAGCGTCAGATGATGCGCTACGGGACGGGGTTTGCCGTGCGGGACGTGTACATTACGCACCTACACGCCGATCACTTCCTCGGAATCACGGGACTCCTGAGGACGATGGCGCTTCAGGGTCGAACCGACCCGCTCCGAATTTTCGGACCGGCCTCTTCACGTCCGACTCTCGAACAGGCGGTGAGCTTGGGAGTGGAGCGGGTCCCGTTTCCACTCGCGATCGAGGAACTCCGTGAGGGTGAGCGAGTGGAGTACGGTGAGTATGACGTAGTCGCTTTCCCGGCGGATCATCGTACGCCTGCGGTGGGATATGCCTTTGTCGAGCACGAGCGACTCGGCCGTTTCGACGTCGATCGCGCCCGCGCCCTCGGTGTACCCGAGGGGAAACTCTTCGGAAAGCTGCATCTCGGTGAGTCGGTAGAAGTCGATGGACGGCGAATTGAGCCGGCCGATGTCGTAGGCCCGTCCCGTCCTGGGAGAATCGTGGTCTACACAGGGGACACAAGCCCTTCCGAATCAACGATAGAGATCGCGAAAGGGGCTTCCTTGTTGATCCACGAAGCCACGTTTGGCGACGAAGAGGCTGACAGGGCGCAACAGACACACCACAGCACCGCGTCAGGCGCTGGAGCCCTGGCGGCCAGGGCCGGTGTCCGTCGCCTCTATCTGACGCACGTTTCAGCTCGATATTCGGATGACCACTCGGTGCTCGAGACGGAGGCACGAGAGGCCTTCCCCGGCGCAGTCATCGCCCGTGACGGGCTGAGTGTGGAGATCCCACACAATGATGGTGTTGAAGAGGAGGTTGAGCCCGACGGGCAGTCCAAACGCATAGGGGAAACCAAGCACGAACTTGTGGCTGCGCACGATGAGGAGCCCCCGGGCAAAACCGGCGCCGAGATGGAAGAAAACGGGGCGGGGAGCCTGTGATGTCGGATTTCCCCTTCAAGCGTGTGGGGATCGTGGGTTTGGGTCTCATGGGTGGATCTCATGCCCGGGCGATGCGCACCCTGAATGATCGTCCCCACGTCGTCGCTTTCAACCGACATCGCGAGCACGCCGAACGGGCTCTGGCGGATGGTGTGATCGACGCCGTGGCGGGTTCGGCTGAAGAAGCGATCGAGGACCGGGATCTAGTGGTCTACGCCACCCCCTTGGATGTCGCCCGGGAAATGATGGGGGAGCAGTCGGTGAGATGGGGGGAGGCGACCGTCACGGACGTGGCCGGCCTCAAGCACCCCCTGATGCAGGTGGCTCGCGATTTGGGATACGCGGCCCAGTTCGTGGGGAGTCATCCGCTGGCAGGTGGGACGGACACAGGATACCAGGCTGCGTCGGCGGACCTTTTTTCCGGCGAGACCGTGTTTGTTTGTGGCGGAGAAGCCGAGGAAGAGCGGATTCGGGCCGTCGAAAGGATGTGGGAGGCACTGGGCGCCAGAGTCCGGTCGATGGATGCGGAAGCCCACGACCGACTCATGGTATGGGCGAGCCACTTACCGCAGCTCATCTCGAACGTAGTGGCACAAGCGATGGCGGAGGCTGGGCTACGCCTGTCGGATTTGGGCCGCGGGGGTCGCGATTTGACCCGTCTGGCCGAGAGTTCTCCGGAAATGTGGACCAGCCTGCTCAATGAGGCGAGCGAGGAAAATTTGCGAGCGATCGACAGCGTACAAGAGGGGCTCGGTGCCGTTCGGGAAGCGCTGTCCCAGGGCGCAGGGGATGAGGTTGCCGCACTGATGCGCGGCACAAGAGAGTGGAGAAGGGAACCGTGAGACCGGCTCCGTCGCACCGCTGACCGTGGCGATCAAAGCGTCGAACGTACCCGCGGCCCTGACCCGTGGCCCCTTAATCACGCTAGACGGCCCCGCCGGTTCGGGAAAGAGCAGCACGGCGCAGGAGGTGGCCAGGCGATTGGGTTTCAGGCACCTCGATTCGGGCGCGCTCTATCGTGCGTTGACATTCGCGCTTCTCGAGGAGGGCGTGGCGGAGCACACTTGGGGGGCCCTCGAGCCCTTTGAGTTGGATCCGCTCGGTCTGCGCGTCGAAGCGGAAGACGCTGCGGTGAACATCTACCGTAACGGAGTACTTCTCACGTCGGAGCTTCGTGGTCCGGGGGTGACCGAGCGGGTTGCGATGGTTGCCGGCGTTCCGGCCGTTCGAGAGTGGTTGCTTGAGGTGCAGCGCAGCCTAGGCGCTGAAGGAAACCTGGTGGCGGACGGGAGAGATATGGGCACCGTAGTCTTCCCCAAGGCCGACCTGAAGGTTTTTCTCATTGCGGGGCTAGAGGAGCGCGCCCGGCGTCGACTGATCCAGGATTTCGCGCGCGAGCCGACAATGGAAGATATCAAGGAAATGGCGGAGCGCATCGAACAGCGGGACCAGGCCGATCAGACCCGTGATCACTCGCCTCTGAAGCGTCCGGAGGACGCCGTAGATCTGGATACGACGGCAATAACTTTCGATGACCAGGTATCGTTCATTTTGAGGCGGATAAAGGACTTGACTCGCCTTCAGGGGGAGATATAGCTTCACCACGCTAGGCTCTCGGCGTCGGGGCCTATGTTTTTTCCTATCCCTCAACCCGGACCAGGGCGCTGCT
Organism: Longimicrobiales bacterium; assembly: GCA_029941275.1. GTDB lineage: Bacteria > Gemmatimonadota > Gemmatimonadetes > Longimicrobiales > Gaopeijiaceae > UBA822. The sequence continues at coordinate 5,256 of JAPYQK010000171.1, forward strand.
GTTGTGTCCGGCTAAATAGGCACCGGCGAAATGCGTCGGTGAATGAGCCATGACCGAGAACCAAGAACCCCAATCCCCGGACCCCACTTCCGAAGCCGAAGGCGCCCCAGAGAGCGAGTCCGAAGACGGCGCCGCGGAGGCCTCCCCCGAGAACGAATCTGATGCGGGAGCGCCCGAAGCATCCTCAGACGATAGCAGTGATGATGCCGAGTCAGGTGGTGGTGACGACGAGGCTCCCAGCGAGGCGTCGGACGAGGAACCCCCTGTGACGTCGGCTCCAGCGGCAGTCGCCGTGGCTGAGCCAGGACCGGGCGGCATCTCCCCGGAACTGCTGTCCGATCCGTACGGCGAGGAGATCCTCGACATATCCGCAGCCGACTTCGAGGCACTGCTCTCGGATCACGCGGATGTGATGGGCGACTTCAGGGAAGGCGAGATCGTCCACGCGAAAGTGCTCAGAGTCACCGAGAGCATGGTCATCCTGGAATTCGGCTTCAAGAGCGAGGGCGCGGTCCCGCTCGACGAGTTCAAGGACCGTGACTCGATTGAAGCGGGCCAAGAGGTCGAAGTTCTTCTCGAGAGCCTCGAAGACGATGACGGAATCGTCGTGCTCTCCAAGAAGAAAGCCGACTTCCTGCGTGTTTGGGAGAAAATTCGCGAGGCCCATGAGGCTGATGAGCCCGTTGAAGGAATGCTGGCGCGCAAGATCAAAGGCGGCGTCACAGTGGACATCATGGGCGTGGACGCGTTTCTGCCAGGTTCGCAGATCGCGTTGCGCAGGGTGCCGAACATCGATGACCTGCTCGGCCAGACGTTCGAGTTCAAGATCATCAAGCTCAACAAGCGTCGCCGTAATATCGTCGTTTCCCGGCGTGTCATCCTCGAGGGAGAGCGCGAGAAAAAGCGCGAGACGCTGGTCAAGGAGCTCCTGGTCGGACAGGTCCGGGAAGGTGTGGTCAAGAACATCACCGACTTCGGTGCGTTCATCGACTTGGGTGGACTCGACGGC
>JAPYQK010000172.1 GCA_029941275.1 Longimicrobiales bacterium
GGTGACGGCCGAAGAGAGTCGGACGCTACACACCCATATCCCCGAATGGGCCCTCGTGGACCGCGACGGCATACAGCGCCTAGAGCGGGCCTTCACGTTCTCCGACTTCGTGGAGGCGCTCGCTTTCACGACTGCGGTGGGCGCCTTGGCCGAGGAAGAGGGACATCATCCGGCACTCCTTACGGAGTGGGGGAGCGTCACGGTGACCTGGTGGACCCACAAGATCCGTGGCTTACACCAAAATGACTTCATCATGGCGGCCAAGACCGACGAGCTCCTCCCAGACGAGCAGGCCGGCTAAGGCCAGTCCGGCCGGCGGAAGGGCCTTCCAGAAGCCTCCTTCCCGGTGCGAGCGCCGCCCTCTAGGAGCCGCACTCATACGACGGCTCCATGCCAAGCCGTTTACCGCTGTTGTTCGATCTCCAAGAGGCGCTGCTTTCTCCACAGCCCTCCGCCGTATCCCGTCAGCTTCCCGTCGGATCCGATCACGCGATGGCACGGAATCAGGATGGCGATGCGATTGTCTCCATTCGCTCTTGCAACGGCCCGAACGGCGGTCGGACGTCCGATCCCTGCGGCGATTTCCGCATAGCTGCGAGTCGCGCCGGAGGGGATGGCCCGAAGTCGACTCCACACGGACTGCTGGAAGTCTGTACCGGGGGCGAGGAGGGGCACGCTGAACTCCTTCAGGGCGCCGCGGAAGTAGCTCTCGAGTTCATCCGTGAGCGTGGTGAAGAGCGCCGACTCTCCGGGGACGAGCACACAGTCCAGACGTTTCCGAAGCCGGGCGATCTGCGTTTCGATCATCCGCCTATCCGCGAACTCGAGAAGGCAGAGGGTGTCATCAACCGCTCCGGCAACCATGGGCCCCAAGGGAGTCGTGATGCGCGTTACCGTCACCACGTTGGCCTCGGTCAGCGCTGTGGGAGCGTCACCCATCAGGCGTTTGAACGCGTCGTTGAACCCGCTCAATGATTCGTAACCAGACTCGTATGCGGCTCGACTCACGCCGGATCCATGCTGGATCTACCCCAAAGCAAGGCCCAACCGGCGGGCTCGCCCATAAGCGTGAAACGTCATCCCGTGGTGTGACTGAAACCAACGGCGAACGCGCTCTGGGCTGAGCCCCCGGTCGCGGAGGTCCTGATCCGTCCAACGCCTTTCCGGCTCCCCGTCGAAGTCACGCATGAGCTCCCTGAGCCACGCCGGCCGAAAGCCGTTCGGCTCCATCGGTCGACACCTCTTACAAGGCCTGAAACCCGCAAGGAGGGCCGCGTGAGTCGAGGAAAAAACTCCACGTTTTTCTCGAGCGGTTTTTTCGCCGAACACGTAGGGCGGCAGAAAATTCCGGTGGTGCACACACCCGTGAAAAAAAAATCCGTCGTAAGACCCGTCGCGTGAGAGAAAAGCTTCCACCATCTCGCCCCGCTGAGGCATCGCTCGTGTATTCATCTCGACACTCCCTCAATCATCCTTCCGCCATCCTTCCGCCATCGGTTCATGGCAGAAAAGGTGGACCATCGGTCCTGCACAATCCACCGAAAAACAGACGTCGAATTCTCCTCCCCCCAGGTATGGCTCGATTTTCCTGGCGATCCGGCCATAAAACGTGGCATCTTTCCTGCACACAAGAAGTCGACGATTGAATATGCCTTGGAATACAATTCATCGGGAGGACCGAACATGCTAAGCCGTATCGGTTTACGGGAAGGCCTAATGAGAGTGGCCACGCTGACACTGGCCGGCATCACGGCGGGGTGCGCCACTGTCGGACAGGAACAGTTCGACACCGAAGTCGCCGCCCTTCGAGCCGAGATCGAGCGAAGCAGCAGCGGCTCGGACAGCCGAACAGATGCGCAGTTGGCACAACTCGAAGCTCGACTCGAGGCCCAACTGGACGGGCTCGCCAGAGGCCTATCCGCCCTGGAAAGCGAGTTCGACGTCACAGTGCAACGACTCGCAACGGCCGTTCGCTTCGATATGCCCGTGTACTTCGGGTTCGACAGGGCCGCTCTGCGACCCGAAGCTCTGCCCGTACTCGGTCGCTTCGCGGGGGTCGTAACCGAGTATTACCCGGACGCTCTCCTCACCGTGGAGGGATTCACGGATTCCTCTGGCTCCGCCGAGTACAACTTGGCGCTTGGGCAGCGCCGGGCTGAAGCCGTCCAGCGCTACCTCGTCGAAAGCGAGAACCTCTCGGCGAATCGGGTGCGCGCCGTCAGCTATGGCGAGGATACGGGCCGCCTGGTAGCACCTGGGCAAGCTGGGCCGGACGCCGGTTGGCAGAACCGGCGGGTGGTCGTGGTCATCGAACATCTCGAGTATGAACCCACGGCATCCGCTGTGGCAGAAGGGGCTTTCTAAGAGGCGGATCAACGCTCCGTTTGGAACCTCTTCCCTGCCTTTCGACGTATGTAAGAGCGGCGGTTTTGATGCGTGACCATGCCGCCTGACCGAGAATCGAGGGGAGGTGTGGAGTGCAGCCGATGGGTGAGGTCCCAATCGTCTGGTGCCCTCAGTACGAGGTGGACATCGGAAATCACGTGTTTCAGGTCGAAAAATATCGGTTGATCAAAGAGCGGCTCGCTGAAGCTGGCACTCTCGACAACGTCGACATGCAGACGCCGCAGCCCGCCAGTGAAGCGGACGTTCTCCGGGTCCACACCGAATCCTACTGGACCAAGGTCACCGAGGGCAGGTTCACCTCACAGGAGGAGCGCCTGCTCGAGCTCCCCTTTTCGCCCGAGCTCAGAGAAGCTTCTCTCCTATGTGCCGGCGGCACTACACTGGCTGGCCGCCTCGCTCTTTCGAAGGGTAGGTCGGTGCATCTCGGGGGCGGTTTCCATCACGCCTTTGCCGACCACGGCGAGGGTTTCTGTCTACTTAACGACATCGCGATCGCCGCTGCCACGTTGCTCGCGGACGGGGCAGCAGAACGTATCGCCGTTGTCGACCTCGACGTGCATCACGGTAACGGCACGGCTTCGATCTTCGCCGAAGAGCCTCGTGTCTTCACTTTCTCCATGCATCACCAGTGGAACTACCCCGCCATCAAACCCCCCGGCGACCTCGATGTGGGGCTCGAAGACGGTGTCGAGGACGAAGAGTACATGGAGTCGCTCCGTGAGCACCTACCGAAGGTCCTCGACGAATCCGAGCCCGATCTCGTCCTCTACCTTGCGGGTGCGGATCCTTACGAAGCGGATCAGCTCGGCGGCTTGGGGCTGACTCCGGATGGCCTGAGGCGACGGGACGAATTCGTGCTACGTACCGCGGCAGACCGAGGAATCAGCCTGGCCATCACACTTGCCGGCGGTTACGCGATTCGCCCAGCCGACACGGTGGAGATCCACTGCGGAACCGTCGAGGCCGCGTTGGCCTGACGATCCACCTGGCCGCTCCTATCAGGGGCGGGCCGGGAACCCCGCCCACCAAGGCGGGAAACTCGTGTAGCGAGGCCCCAAACTCAGCGCGGAAGGTCCAGGGTCTGTGTCACCTCCGTGGCAACGGTCAACAACAATGTCCTCCGATCCACGTCGGGTCCGACTTCGAACTCGCCTCGCCAGAGGGTCGTGCCGTCATCGACTCGGAATAATTCGGCAACAAGTGTGGGGGGCGCTCCTGAAACCTCTCTCCCGACGAGGACCATATCGGCATCGAACGTCCTCCCAACGGCCAGCGGGTCGTCTAGAGACTCGGCAAGCTCGAACGTGCTCGCCGGCCCGAAGACACCGAGATCATTCGGGTCGGCACGGCCGAAGTAGGCGGCCAAACCCTCGGCGAACCCCGCATACGGGTCTCCGGGCGCGGAAGCGGGACCTTCGAAAGGAATGATCGCCAAGATTCGGCGACCCTCCGGATCAACTCCGCCACGCACCACCATGAACACCACCGACGCCACGAAGAGTGCGGAAACCGTGATCAGAAGGGCCGTCAACGTCCTGCGCGCGGCCGCCCGCCGGTTCTCGGTGTGCTCGGAAATTTCCATCATAGACTCCCCTCCCGGGAGAGTTAGGCCTATCAAGGTTCAGCGTCACTCTGATCGCGAGATCGAGCGAATGCAGCAGGGTCTACAGATCCAGCGCGAACCCGAGGCCGTAGAACGTCTCATCCGTATCTCGGAAGTGGCCCATGGGAGTAGACCCGAAACGGGCCCGTGCCTCGAGCCGAAAGCGCTGCCCGTTTACCCGGAGCCCCACTCCTCCAACCACTGTGGTGGCGACCTCTTCAGAGAAGCTGGCGTATTCGACATCGACCGCAAGAAACGGCCACTGGCCATTGTCTTCCCCGGGGGGGACCGGCTCCCACTCGCCCCCGAGACGCAGCCCGCCTCGGGACATTGCCTCGTTCGTGTGGAAGTTGTAATCACCCCCGACATAGAGGCGCACTCTCTCGCCCAGCCGTCGAGCCAACAGCGCTTCGAACCCGTCCTTCGAAGTCTGGACGAAGTCACCGTCGACCACAGTCTGGAAGAACTCAGGGGAAAAACGGACGGAGTAGTCGTCGCCGAGGTGTGAGCTGACGTGCCGAAGCGTGATCCTCGACTCCCACAAACCGCTCCGAATGGAGAGGGGAAGACCTATGCGGAAGTCACTGTTGATGAGGTCCCTCTGCGCAGCCTCCATAAAAAAGCGGGAGAAGATGCCCATTTCGATTCCGAGCGTGAGAGCTCGGTCCGAAGAGGAGCCGTCGTCGAGCCGGACCAGACCGAGGCGGTGACCGACCGCCACTTCCGCCTCGATGTTGCGTCCCACATACCCCTCTGTCGAGGGACGCTCGGCATGTACAAAAGAAGCCCGCACCTGTACTTCACGTAACGTCGCGATAAGAGGTCGAAACGGCTCGACGTCCGGGAACCAGTGTGATTCGACTTGAGCATTTGCCGGTACCGGCGCAAGAACGGCTGCTGTTCCGAACAACAGAACCATCAGCCCCGCGCGGCAGCCTCCACCGCGTCTATTCGAAAGAGCCAGGAACCGCCTCCTCGAGTTCAGCCGCCATGTCTTCGGCTCGCCTCATGCGAGATAGATCCAGCTCATAGTCCGGAACCTCTTTGGGGTGAAGTTTCGCGACGAACTCCCGGGCTTCTCTCGGAGCGAGACCGAGCTCCTTGAAGTCCTCCGGACCCAGGCTCCCGCCTCCATCTCGGGTTCGGACGCCCTCCCCATCGGGCTCCAGCAAGCGCCGAAGCACGCCCATTTCCCCTCGACTCATCGGCTGAGCACATACGTTGTAGTCGATCCATGCCTCATAACTCAGAGGCGCAACCCGCTTTAGCATACCGGCCATCACCCGCGCGAATTCCTGAATCTCCCATTGTGCGTGCGGATCGGCCCGCAACGTCAGGAAGTGGAAGAGGTTGTGGAGATCGATCTTCCAGTACCACTGCGTATAGGTGGACAACGGCAAATCGATACGGGCTAGCTCGCGCGCCACGTCCTCTTCGACCATCCATCGGTAGCCGGTGGACGCCTCGTCACGAACTCGCTCCCAGTGCTCGATCACTCTCCGATACAGTTCGGGAGAAGCGGACTCGGGGGTCCGACCTTGATGATTGAGCGGGCTCTGGAGGGCGAAGTTCTCCAGGTCCGGTTTGTAGAAGAGGAGGGGCATCAGGGAGTAACGGCCCGAATATTCATTTATAGAGGCCGTTCTATGCCGTATCCACTGACGCGCGACGAACATCGGCATGGCACAGTGGAACTTCAGCTCGACCATTTCGCTCGGCGTGGTGTGATGGTGACGCCGTAAGTAGCGAACGAGACCGCGTGTCTGGCTCACCTTTCGCGTGCCGTATCCATAGCTGACCCGAGCCGCACGTTCGACGTCCTCGTCCGAGCCCATGTAGTCCACGAGGGAGACGAATCCGTGGTCCAGGACGGGGAAATAACCCCCGAGAATCTCTTCTGCGGCGGGGTTGGTGGGGCGCTTCGTTTCCATGATCCTGGGCTGAAAATACGGGTCCGGCGGACCGAAAATCTCGACCGGGCGGAGGTGATGGGGCGGAATAGATCCAAAGGCCACTCGGGCCGCAAGGCTTGGGCCCACCGACCCGAGACCAGAGAAGGACTCAGAGTCTCAGACGCCCCCAATCGATGAATGCCCACAAGCGCGGTGGGTATTCACTGGACACTGAAGCTCGCGCGAGCAATCCTTCAGTATGGTCACTCCTCGGGAAGAAAGTCCGCAACGAACGTTTTGGCCCATCGGACTGGCGAATGGTGGAGCACTGCCTCAGG